>JBEKOX010000015.1:0-42589 GCA_049521335.1 Chitinispirillaceae bacterium | reverse complement strand
CCGGGGCTGGGGAACCGCCATCAATCAAATGTCCATTATTTTTGAAAACCGAATCCCAAAATGACAAATCCCACTTACACAGAAATTCTTACAGACCCAACTTTGAGTTTGTAGGAATTATTGGAGAACAAAATTCTTACGATATTCTTTACGTAAAACGCATTAATAAGTTAGCTTTATAAATCAAATTACATCTACCCTTTCGTTCTATAATGGTTTGTATCTCAGTGCACGTTCCCTGTCGATCCACCGCAGAATATTTGGTTAGAAAATTTCCATCTCTAAACAAATGCGTCCTACCAGACGTACGAAAAAAAAGGCCGGAATCGCTTCCGCCCCCCTCTGAAAAATGACTCCTTAAAAAAATCATTTTTATACATTACCGTATTACCGTTTCCGTCCGAAATGGATCTCTGCTTCCGGAGCACTTTCTCCTTGGCCTCCAGCTTGAGGCGCACGCGGCGTTGAAGCAACCGATGTACTGTCGACTTCTGTCGGTTTTTCTTGGCCGATACCCTCACCCAACTGAGGAGCATCCCCCATCAGCTGCCGTGCCGGCGCAGTAATATCCCTCGGAGGAACGGTGGCGGCAATCGATTCCTGTGCAAACCGGGCCTCATCCGCCTCGGATCCCTCCTGCAGTGGTTGCGGCTCACTGGTGCGGTTCCGATCCTGCCAATTGTCCCGGCGATTACTACGCTGACCCTCGCGATCGCGATGTCCCCGCCGATCCCGGTCATTCCTCCCCCCCCCCCGATGATGATCACCACGCGAAAGCGGATCCGTGATCCTCTTCCGGGCGGCCTCCTGATCCCGCTCGGCGTGCTTGAGTTTCATGTTAATATCCCGTAGGGATTTTTCCACAGGATCGGCAGCAGGCAGAGCTAATCCGGCTTCGACGGGAGGCTTTTCCTGGCGAACCCGCGGCTCAGGGAAATTGCGCTTTTCCTGTCGCCTGAAATCGCCGCTTTTCTTTTCGTAACGCTCATTGGGGACATTGGCAAGCGTCGGTATTTTCGAGAGGCCTGTAATAATTTTCTTTAACCCTGCAATTTTTGCGAGGGAGATGATCTGCAGCAGCAACACTGCCGCCGCAACAATGATGGCACCAGCACCAATGGTTAAATTCATAAATTTGACTTCTCCATACAGGTAGATGTAATTGATTTTGGTCTCACGCGCGATAGCACTCCGGCATCACGCTCTCGATACTGAACATCGCTGCATGCATTGCATGTGCGATGCACGTCGGCGGTAGTTCCCCATGATGAAGAATCAGCGTCCCGTCCCCTTCCATCGCCCGGAACATGCATTGAGAGGTGTTTTGGGGAAAATACTGTAAAACTTGGGCCCGCCTGTCTGATTATGAGCAATCTGCATTGATTCGCCTACGTGGCATGGGTTCACGAAAAGGCCTGTCTTTGTTCCAGCGAAGATCTTGACAAGGCGGTTGGAATGCCTCCCAAGTTGTTCCACGGTTTGCGCCCAAGTGAAGCAAAATTCTAACTAGTGGCATCGATTATCAGCTCATGTGAATAAATCAGGGATTGCATGAATCTTTCTTCTCTCTTACAATAAGATACTTCATGACAAAAAACAATACTCTGCTTTGTCCTATTCACGACGCTTGCTGTTGCAAATATTGCCTGTCCGCCGAGGGACGCTTCCAGAAGCCGTTTGCACGCGCCCGTTCCGGTTGAGGCTTTTTAAGCGGGCGTCCGGCGCGCGATCGCGCTATTTGAATCATTTCACCATGCCCAGCCATAGTGATGGCTACAGGTGCTTGTGTACGTCTGAATTTCAAAGAACGCGCCACGCCGTTATTTAGGAGCATCTACTGCAGCAACTATTTCCTTGCCTTCAATCGAATCGAACAGCATTTTCCCCTGCTTGACTTTACCGGCAATGATGGATACTTTGCTCCATGCAAAAAGAAGCACTAGCGAGAAAAAAAAGAAAACGGAACTCCCTACGATTGCGCTGATTTTTTCCATGGGAAGACGTCGAGGTAGACATTTGACGGCTACATCTTGGTAATGTTTAATAATATACTTTTGGGTCAAGATTTTTGCAATCATCGTTTCAGGATGGGCGAGCCGCCCCAGCCCTCTTTTTCAAATACTGGGGCAAAAGAAACGCTCCTTGGTGGACATCGCGGTTGTAGTAAATGCACCCATCGGCGATTGCGTCGTACCGTGCAGCATCGAACCGATCGGGCGAACCCTTCTCCCTTCCGGCCAGAACAAAGCTGCAGATGCCTTCGGGAAACGAACTCAGCGTACAGGTATACGGCCGCGCCACCTCAAAGAGCGGTGATAGCAGCAACAAGGTCTGTCGGAGATACTCAGGCCGAACGATTGGAGAATCGGTCTGAAAAATTGCCACGCCATCCCTCATCAACCGCTCCGCAACCACTTGATGAAAATCAGCCGTCTCAAGCGACTGCACCGGCCCTCCAGGATCGTAGGAGTCCACAATGATTACATCAAACAACGTATTTGTCATCTTTAAAAAATGATAGCCATCGTCAATCACGATTCCGACCCGCTTGTCCTTGAACCCAGCCGCGAGCCGGGGAAAATGTTTTTCGATGGTATCCTTGACCATGCAATCGATGTCGACGACCGTGACCGCCTCCACCACGCTGTGCTTAAGCACCTCCTTGAGACATCCTCCGTCCCCGCCCCCGATAATGCAGATCTCCCTCGGCTTGGTATGCGACAACATGGCCGGATGAACGATCATCTCATGATACACGTCGCCGTCTCGCTCAGTAAGCACCACCGAGCCGCCGAGGCAGAGTACCTGTCCATAGTGATAGGTGTCGAAGACTTCAATTTTCTGAAAGGGGCTGGAAGCGCAATACACCGTGTGTTTCACCTTGATGGTAATCCCCGCAAGGCCGTGCATCAAGTTGTTGATCCAGAGTGAAGTGCTAACCTCGGATGAGTATCCGATCTTTTTATTCATATCGCCCGCCTCTCCTATGTTACTATTACGATTTTGGCTTTTTCAAAGCCGTTAAAATTAGATGCGCTCGCCGTTGTGTAGGCACCCATAGACTCGAACACCAGCAGATCGCCGATTTCAAGAATCGGCAGTGCAATATTTTCGTACGGAATATCGACCGAATCGCAGGTAGGTCCGGCGAGCACGGAGTTGAATCGCTCGCCGTTCTTCGCGATAGACATAGGGTAATCGGCGTGGTCGTAGATTTTTCCGGAAAATGAGCCGTACACTCCCTCGTCGCAGTAGTACCACCAAATGCCGTTGCGCAGCGATTTGCCGATGATTCGGGTCGCAAGCGTCATCGAGGGTCCAGAAAGCACCCGACCGGGCTCGGCAATGATCCGGTAGTTTGAAAAGTACCGTTCGAGATATTCATTGATCGGGGCGCAGAATTCGGCCAAAGGCGGTACCGGCGTCAGGTAGTCGATCGGAAATCCGCCGCCAATGTCGATGACCTCGATCTTTATCCCCCGCAGCGCCGCTTTCTTACAAATATCCCGGCAGTATTCGAGCGCCTCGATATACTTAAGCGAATTCTGGTTCTGAGAGCCGCAGTGGAAACAAATCCCCTTGATCCTGATGCCCATATTTGCGCCCTTACGGATCAGGTCAAACGTCAATTCCGGCGCCACGCCGAATTTGTGTGACAGGTTGACAAGACAGTTCGGGTTTTGAATGCTCATCCGTATAAGCACCTCCGCTTTATTCTTGTAGGGCATGAATTTCCGGAGCTCATCTTCATTGTCCGCCACGAAGACGGTAACGCCAAAGTCAAGCGCATACCGCAGGTCACTTTCCCGTTTGATGGGATGCGTATGGATACACTGCGATGCACCGACCCCGGCATTCTTGATGATATCAATTTCGCCGTTTGTGCAGATGTCGAACAAGCTCCCTTCGCTCTTCAGAATGGAGACAATTTCACTCTCCGCATTTGATTTGACCGCGTAGTAAAGGCTCACTCCCGGCAGTGCAGATTGCAGTTCGCGAAAAGACTCTCGCAGGCGGCTTTCTGAAAGAAAGAGCGTCGGGGTGCCATGAATGGCGGTCAGCTTCTGAACATGCGCAAAATCCATTGACGCAACGACTCACTTTCGATAAAGGTCATGAGGATGGAGATCATCCGGAAAGCGGGGTTCTGCATCGGTGATGAGACGGACAGGGTGCCGGAGCAACCTGGTGACATAGGGAAATGACGTCTGCATTGCAACATGCGTGGCCCCGGAGTATACCTCAAGCCGGCTAATACCATAATGGGAAAGCTTGCGATCGATTGCGGTGGCAGTGAGGCGAGAACTATTGATCGTCGGCGAACACAAGGTGATCGACCACAGAGTGGCATACATAGGGATATAGAGGTAGAACGGCGTTACGCAAGCAAAGGAGGTCCGCAATGTCTTCTGGATGCAGGAAAAAGCCTCCGGCCGCGATACCGGTGACTCGGTATGCATCATGAATATGCCTTTGGGCGTTCGGAATGACCGTGTCACCGCTTTGAAAAATTCGCGGGTATAGAGGAATGCGGAGGGGCCTGCGGGATCGGTCATATCCATGATAACCACATCAAACTCGCCTGGGTGATTCTCCACAAAGAGGCGGCCATCAGTCACGTTGATATGAACGCGACAGTCCCGGAAAGCACCGCCGTGAACACGAGGCAGGTATTTGCGGGAAAAGGCAATGACCCCTTCATCGAGTTCGGCCACCTCTACCCGTTTCACACACGGGTATCGGAGCACTTCGCGGAGGATGCCGCCGTCCCCACCGCCGATAACCAGCACTGTCGCAGGATTCGGGTGGGAACAGAAAGCGGGATGCACCATCGGCTCATGATAGTGGCTGTCGCATTTGTCACCAAGCTGTGTAATGTCGTCGAGAAGCAGAACCTTGCCGAATTGGTCTGTGTCAAGAAGTTGTATCGACTGATACCTCGTGTGCCGGCGCGCCGACACCTTCTTTACCGTATAGAAATAGCCGCAGTAGGGATTTAGCGCCTCCGCATGAACAGTCCTTTTGCAGGTAAGCCGCCCGATATCATTTATTCCTGCCCGAAGATGTTTCTGCATTCGAAAATCTCCTGCATCTCCCGGCGTAGGAGCGAATTGGTAAGGGTTAGTTCTCTCTTAGAAAGTTTTGATTTTTCCGATCCGAACAGATAATTTTCAAGTTTGAGGTCCTTCAGCATCATTTTCGTATGGAAGATATTATCGGAAACGATGTTGATATCGTAGGCCATATATCGTTCGAGGATCTCATCGGAGAGGTAATCCTGGATCGAAGTGATGTCATGATCGATATAGATTTTACGCCCATTAATATCGCGTGTAAACCCACGTACCCGGTAATCCATAAGCACGATATCGGAGTCGAAACTGTCGATCAGAAAATCGAGGGCGCGAAGAGGTGAAATCATGCCGCAAGTCCCGACATCGATGTCGACGCGGAAGGTCGAAATGCCGGTTTTGGCGTTATTTTCCGGATAGGTGTGAGACGTGATGTGGCTCTTGTCGAGATGGGCTACATAGTCGCCGCCCACTTGGTCGAGCGTATGATGCCCTTCGTTGATGAGCACGGTAACGCTCGCCCCCCGGGGATCGTAATCCTGCGTCGAGATATTGACGATTTTCGCTTGGATAATGTTGGTCACTTCTTCAACGATGCTGCGAAGCTTCTCGGAATTGTAGACATCGTCAATATACTCGATATAATCCATTTGCGAAGCCTTTGATCGTGCATAGCAAATATCATAAATGTTGAAGCTTAGGGACTTTGTGAGATTATTGAACCCCTGCAGCTTTATTTTGCGGCCACGACATCGATTGATCATACCTAAAGCAATTCCTCCTATGAAAAAGGATCGTCGTCGCTCCCAGGAATCTTTCTCCATGAGCGCACTTAAAATAAAACATTGCAGAGATGCATGAATGTTTTTTCCTAGAACCGAAGATATCAATGCGGACGCCATGATACTGCAACTCATTACATACCCACTGAAAAGTGCGGTGTTGATGGGGTACTTCAGATTGCAAAATTGCGACGGCAAAATGAATTGCTTCTGTCTTCCGACAATTCTCACAAGGTAACAGTTATCATGACGCAAGATGCACGATGCATGCCGCAGCATGCTCCGCGCCATCGGATTTTATCGGCAAAGGCCGACGGCGCCAAGCAATGCTGCGGTCCAGCGCCTCCCTCCATTCGCACTTGGTGAAAGCCTTGGTTGTCAGACATACGCCTCCCCCCCATTGCCGTACCGCCGCATCAAGCACCTCGAATTCCGCAAAATCGTCCCGCGGCAGATAGATCATGGGCGTGCCATGCAGCATCGCTTCGGCCACTGTGCTGTACCCAAGCTTACCCACCATGCAGTCGACCGATGCAACCAGGTCTTGGTAGGGAAAATCTATTTTCCCGACGCGACGGTAATTTGCCGGCAAGGAATCGGCCGTTGAAATACCGAGAAACTCCCAGTCGGAAAACCGTTCAATGGCTTGCCAATCAAATCCCTCAATTCCAAGCTGCCCCATGTAGAGTAGTCCGATATGCTTTGCGCTATCCAGCTTGTAGTGCTGCACGATGTCACCCCTCCTTTTGCGGCCCTGCCTGCCAACAAGGGCGATCTTCGTACGTACCGGGAAATAGTGCATGGGAAGCGCCGGATCGAGCGAAAGGAGCATGCTTGCCGAAGCGTATTGCTGTTGCAACGGGCCCAACAACGGACCGTAGGCGGGAAAATTCGCGCAATACTTTTTGTAAATATCGTACCACGTAAAGTTCGTCACCGCCACCGAAGGGATGCCACATGCCTGCGCAACTTCGAAGGCAAAAGGTACGATGTCGCTAACAATAAGTGTTGGATATTGCGCTCTGCACCACGCAGCTTCGCGGTCGAACAGTTTTTCGTTACGTTTGGCAATATCGCGATAGGCGACGAGGGTCGCTTCTATGTTCGAACGGATTCCGTCTTTCTGGATGCAGCCGCAGTCAAACGCCGCCGAAGCATAGGTGAACTTGCGTCTCACTACTTCATGGAAAAATGCCTCCGGAAGCGTAGTGCGGAAGACGATGTGCGTGGCAGCAGGGAGCGCGTTTACAATCGTAGCTGTCCGCACCCCATGGCCATAGCCGTGATCGGTGACATAATAAATGATCTTCATAGATTTAAAAGATTATTTACAATCACGCAATCAGTAGTCACCCCCGATCTTTTTTCGACGTTTTTAACCTTCATCGTAGCAACATTATTTGATGATGATGAAAGTCGTAGGATTCTTGCCGGGGAGAAAAGTTATTTGCTGCGTTACTTCCTTGTCATCCTTAACAAGCCGTATCGAGTGAGTGCCGGGCGTAACCTGCAATTCACTATAAGACTTGCCAACAAGCTTGCCGTCAATATAAACATCGGCGTTCGGTGGTTGCGAGGCGATAAATGTTGTGGTTGTTACCTCTTTGGCCGATGCTGCAGCCTTCTGTTCAATCGCGACTGGTGAAGGCGCCTCTTTCACCGGAGCATGAGTTTCCACGTCCTGTACACCTTCTGTCTTCTTCCTAACAACGGTTTCGCTATTTTTAGCTTTTTCCAGCGTTTTCTGGGCCGGGACTGCCGGGGGCGGGGACAGTGTCGGTTCTTTGCTTACGGTTTCGCTACTGTTAGCCTTTTCAGGCGTTTCCGAAGCTGTCGGGATCCTGGACAACGCCGGTTCTTTGCTTGATAAAAAATAATTTGAAATGACAAAATATCCGCCGATACCCAAGACGATTAGTACGACAACCGCGACGGCCACCGGAATGGCAGGTGATCTTTTTACTACAACCGCCGGTGCAGGCCGTGAGATTCTCCCGGAAGGCGAAGACTTCACCGCAACCTTTTTGTCAAGAGTGGCCTCAAAATCGTCGAGATCTGGCTGCAGCTTCGGGGCGGGTTTTGGCGGAGGTGGCGGCACTTTTTGCGAAAGGGAAGGTTTTGGGGTTACCGCTTCCGCTCCATGCGGCGAAGGCATTGGAGCCATCGGCACGCGCGGCAAACCACGCTGCGGAGACGGCGGGGTGAAATGCGGCGGGACGGGAGCACGGCGAGTTCTTGCAGACGATTGAGCGGACGGGGCCGGGCTTGCTGCCGGTGGGGAAACGAGTCCGTCGCCAAATGCCGAGCCGATTTCGGCGCGCAGGGCATCGAACTCCGAAATCGGTGTTTTGTTCGCTACTGCGGAGGGAATTCTTCCCACCGGGTCGGCAAGCTCTTGGGATAAACGGATAATTTCCGCCTCATCGGCAAAGACTTTTAAAATATTTTGGACGCCGCTTTTTTTCAGGATATCCATTACCGGCGGCTGAGGCGCCAGAAGGGATAGGCGACCAAATACATCGAGCATCCGCTTATTCATGACAACAAGCGCATTGATTGTATCAGAATAGAGATACTCGAGTCCGGCGAGATCAACGCTGATGTTCCGTTTGCCTTCGGAAATCATTGAATCGATGGTCTGTTTGAGCAGATTGGAATCGAACACCTCGTCCTGTTCAAGCACCGGTTCGACAATTTCGAATACTCCGATGGTACGAGTCTGGAAGTTAATGTTAACCTCCTTGATAAGGGTACATCATGTGGCACACGTCAAAAAATACTTGGTACGCCAGACAGGAGTTGAACCTGCGACCTTCGGCTCCGGAGGCCGACGCTCTATCCAACTGAGCTACTGGCGCGCAAAATACCAATATATATGCAGTAAAATGCTCTTTCAAGTCAGCGCCTCAACATCCAAAGGTTACATGTTTGATGAATACACAAAATCATCAATTGAATAAATATAAGTGATTTATGCTTTGGGCAGGAACTCCACACTATTGCCAGTCTCCGGCACGGCTCTCAGTCTTTCTGCAAGGGATGAGTAGCGGAGAATCGCCTGATTATTGGCTACTGCGATAGATAATGCCTTGCTGGTACCGACGAAAACGCAGAGACGGCGCGCCCGGGTCAAGGCTGTATACAGCAGATTCCGCTGTAACAAAATGAAGTGCAGCGTAGAGAGAGGGATTACTACCGCCTTAAATTCAGAGCCCTGGCTCTTATGAATGCTCATACAGTAAGCAGGCATAAGCTCCTCCAGCTCTTTGATGTTGTAGTGAACGGTGTTCCCGTCGAAATCGACCATTACCCCTTCGTCTTCGTCGATAGCGGCTACGATGCCGACATCGCCGTTGAAAACGCCCAAGTCGTAGTTGTTGCGAAGTTGCAGGACTTTGTCGCCGAGAATTATCTCCACGTCACCGCGCGAGAGTCTTTTAGGCGATGTGGCAAGTTTGCGTTGCAGACACTTGGTGAGGTTCAGGGTCCCGAGCGGGCCACGGTGCATGGGGGAGAGCACCTGAATGTCTGCGACCGGATCGAAACCGTAGCGGCTGGGCAGCCGTCTTGTGACCAGATCGACTATGATGTCAACACATGCTTCGGGATTCCCCTGAGTCATGAAAAAACAATTGTCAGAAGGAGCGTTGGAAAAATGCGGAATGGTACCGTTCATGATCTCGTGGGCAGCGGTCACGATTCTGGATTGCGCCGCCTGCCTGAAGATCTTTGTAAGATGGATATGCGGTATCCTGCCGCTCGCGATGAGATCGGACAGAACATTGCCCGGTCCCACGGAGGGAAGCTGATTATTGTCGCCGATCATGATCAGTGCAGTGGTCGGTGCGACAGCCGCCAGTAAGTTGCGCATGAGCAAGATGTCGACCATTGACATTTCGTCAATTATCAGGACATCTGCCTCAATTGGGTTTTGCTCGTTGCGCATGAACCGTGAGCCACCGCCGGGCTGGCCATTGAATTCGAGGAGGCGGTGGATGGTCCGGGCGGCGCAACCGGCAACCGTGCCCATGCGTACAGCAGCTCGCCCCGTGGGCGCGGCGAGAGCGACCGTTTTGCCGTGCTCCCGAAAGTAGGAAACGAGCACTCGAAGGATTGCGGTTTTTCCGGTTCCAGGACCGCCGGTAAGCAGGAACAGCGGATTGGCCGCTGCGCCGACGACTGCCTCGGCTTGAAGGCCGTCCACATGGAAGCCGGTCCGCGATTCGTATATGGCAAGCCATTGTCGTATGCGCCCCGTTACGGCGACTTCTTGCCGGTGAATATCCCCGATGCGTTTCCCCAGTAACATCGCTGCTGATTTTTCCGCATGATAATAAGGCGGTAAATAAACGCGGTCATCTTCACGGATAAAAATGTCGACGCCAGCCACATGATCGAGCGTATAGATCACAAGTTCTTTGGAAACTTCCAGGAGTTGCGCGGCCTGCGCAATGAGGGCAGCGACGGGAAGGAAACTGTGGCCATCACTACCGGCAACATTATCAAGCACATACCGCATACCGGCCCGGATACGTTTGTAAGAGTCATGTTTGAAGTCCATCTTCTGAGCTATGCTGTCGGCCTTCTTGAATCCTACGCCCCATACATCATCGAGAAGCGCGTATGGGTCGGCGGAGATTTTCTCCCGGGCAGCCGAACCATACGTTTTGTAAATTTTAAGGGCGCCGTTGACCGTGACGCCGATCTCTTGGAGGAAGAACATGAGATCACGGAGGTGCCGCTGGCGTTGCCAAGAAGATTTGATTTTTTTCAGTGTCTTCGGGCCTATACCGTGGACTTCGCCAAGGCGATCGGGCTCGCTGTCGAGGGTATCGAGCGTTTTAAGGCCGAACCTCGTTACGATAAGCTTCGCCCTGGTGGGTCCGACGCTGACAAAGAGGCCAGAACTCAGGTAGTGAAGGATGCCGTCGATCGTGGTCGGCCTCACGACCTCATACCGCTCGACCGTGAATTGCCTGCCGAACCGTTTGTGGGTTTCGAAGGCGCCCTGTAGCCTGACCGATTCGCCTTTGCTGACGGTTGGCATGACTCCCACGCAGGTGACGGGTCGAGCCTCTGTTGCGGTCTGAAGATGGAGCACCGTATAACCGGTATCTTCATTCTGATACGGAATGTCAGTAATGATGCCCTGCAAGGCGATAGTCATGATATGGTCTCTCACCTGTAGAGGCCCGATCGACAAGATCGCGTAAAATCCATGAAGGATCTCAAAAAAAAGGACGGCCCCGAAGCCGCCCTTTCGATGCGCTACTGCACCACAAAAAAACTACTTTTTCTTATGTCGGTTGAGACGACGACGTTTTTTTCTTTTGTGGCGATTAATCTTGGCCTTTCTCTTCTTCTTAACGCTTGCCATTATACGACATCCTTCTGTTGAAGTTTTCCACTCGATGAATGTCATGCAAAATGGTTTTCGCCGCAGGTTTTGTCAACCCTTTGAAAAACATGGCTCCAGATATGGACGCCACAGTCACGCCAGAAAGAGGCACTTCAGGCTTCCAAGAAAAAGGAAAGAAGCGTGGCAATGGACTCGTCCATGAAGCCTGGCAGCCCCTCATCGTCCACATAGACTTGCATGATTTCAAGGATGGCCAGAAGGTCATTCCGGGTAAGAGGAACGTTTTGGGGCTCATTGAGTTCCTTGATGAGCAGTTCAAGGGAGTCGTAGTGGAAAAGGATGCGATCCTGTTTTTTTTCAATGAGATCCGCTTCCTTGAGCAGGCGTCGGCCGAGCGCGACGATAACCGCTTTCTCCTGGGTAGTCAGGGACACTTCAAGCTCCTCAAGGAGGGCATGTTCCGAGACTGGGATATCGTGAAAGTTAAAAGCCCTGAGTCGTTCGCGGGTTCCTTCGTGCTTGAGAACATAGCGATTGCCATCCCTGGAGAAGTGCTCCTCGAGAAGTTCGTGCGCCTTTTCGACGAAATCTTTTTGGACCTGGATGGTGAGCCGCCTATCCGCCTCGGTCTCAATCGGGAAGGTATTCGAGGAGGTAGGGTTATCGGCAAAAAACGGGATGGAATTATCATGCAACACCGCAGAAGCAAGTAACAGGTCGGTCGCGGAGAAAGTGTGCTCGAAGGGAATGAAATCATTGATTTCATAGCGCACGGCCGCATCGCTCACCCCTGAAGCCGCTGCGTCGTTAGCATCGGTAAGGTCTTTCTCGCTCAGGCCGCGCTGCCGCATAACCTCGGCCATGATCACCTGCGCTTCTGGGGTGTATTGATCCCTAGTCCGGAAATAGGCATTCAGGAGTTCCTCATCGGTGAACTCTGCAATCGTGGTGTGGATTACATCCATTATCTATCCCTTTCTGCGAATAGACGGTCGAGATTTATTGAACGCGAATTAATAAAATACATTTTCGATCTCTCTTGAATAATAATCGAAGCTGTCAGCCAGCTCTGAGTCTTCCAGGTAAAAGGTATTTTATGCTTTGGGTATTGTTTTTATTTTGGAGCAAAACCAGTACCTTTGCTGCCGATGGACAGTATTTCATGTTTTCTACTGCTTAAGCAAATCACGGATAAGACCTACCATGCGATACAAACTTTTTGCCTTTGACCTCGATGGCACACTGCTCGACGATAAGAAACGGCTATCGCCGGCAAACATGCAGGCTTTACGAGAGATCGCGGCAGGGGGCGCGATCATCGCTTTCGCCACCGGTAGGATAGGAAGTAGCGTAGCCCAGTACCTTCCACGGGGAATCGACAATGTTGCGCTCCTGACTTTGAACGGCGCCGAGGTATGGATGGGGAAAGATCGTGGATCGTCGCGCATCTACTATGCACCGCTATCGAGCACTACGGCCGATGTCCTTACCGAGTACGGCAGGGACCGCGAGTTTGCCCTCAATTACTATCTCGACGACAACCTTTATGCTGTACGCACGGAAAAATCAAGTCCTTGGATCGATCTTTATGTGCAACAGACCTCGTCGGTCTATTGTTTTGAGCAGTCGCTCGATCGGTTTCGCGGCCAATGTCCATCTAAGATAATCTTCGTCGGGGCGCCGCCTGTTCTGGATGAGCAAGAACGGCACTTCCGATCACTGTGGCGAAACTCGGTCTACATCTGCCGCACGTGGGATTACTACCTTGAATTTCTGGACCCGAAGGCCAACAAGGCCAACGGTCTCGAAGCGCTGGCGCTCGCCTATGGGATAGACTTGTCGGAGGTCGCAGCGTTTGGCGATGCGCAGAACGATATCTCCATGCTGCAAAACGTGGGTCTGGGCATCGCCATGGCCAATGCCAAGTCAGAGGTAAAGAATGCGGCGCGTCGGGTGTCACCATGGACCAACAATGAGGACGGGATTGCTCGTGAGTGGGAACTGATTAGGAACAGCTGAATCTGTGGTTTCTCTGCGCCTCTGTGTGATCCAAGCTTCTCCATGTCATTGATGACGCACTTTTTTTATTTAGAAGACAAAATCCTTCGGCATTGGCAGTTCTACCGTTTTCGCGGTCGGAAATTTGTAGGATGCCAGAGTTCCAATTGTTAATAGTATCTCTCTTCCGGTTCTTTTCAGAGTTATTGCAGCACCGAGGTTCCGAGACCAAAATACATTGATAAGACAGAGCGCTTTTTCCAGACCGTCACCCCGTTGGTAGTTCCACACCTCATCGGGCTGGGCAATGCGGCTGGGTTCCGGATAAATGGAGTTGCCGGGGAGCCCGGAAAGAAGCGTATAAGCGCCGTCGAGCGAGTGTTCCCTGAACCCCCTGATACTCACTGGGTTGCGTTCCAGAGCGGCTTTAATGAACGGTTTCCAGGGCGATGCAGTACAATCGCGAAACGCGCTGAAAGCAAGGTCGCAGACCGCATTCGACTTCCGTAGATTTCCAATGCGCCCGCGCGCTTCGGCGGAGGAGGAGACGCCGTCCAGAACAATGGGCGTCGTTTGGACCGGTTCCTTGTCCCTAAAAGCCGGGAGGCGCGGCGCGATCCTGCAGAACCGCTGCAGTTCCGGGATCACCTGATCCACGTTGTAGCATGCCTGGTGGAGGTGCGATTTCAGCCGGTCAATAGTATCCTTATCGTCAAGTGAGACCCGCGTTGTACGGAAGAACTCCTCCAAGTCATTCAGCATGAGTCTTCCGGGAATCGGCTCAGGATAGAACTCATCCTCTTCAATCTCGTTCAGTAGGAGCTCCCGCGTTCTGTCACCGATCCGAGCCTTGGAATTGTGCTCGTAGGCGAACACTTTTTCCGCTTCGATGTAGCGAGTTTTGTCGAAAGCAACATGGGCGATCTGGAAACAACGCTGGAGCTTCGACTGATAGCGCAGGAAATTGGCAAGAATTTCGAAATCTATGAAATCAGCAGAGAGGAACGAGCGCAACCGAGCAGAAAATTCGCGATAGCGCTCAGGGTCCATCGTAGTTTTCGGATAGAGTGAATGGATATAGCCGGTACAGTCCGTGACGATGGTCACCTGTTCATTTTCTAGGGCACGACGGGCTTTGGCCGAAAGCTCGGTTCCATTGAACCACATGGTTCGGGTGACGATCCTCCGATTGTTGGTCAGCATGCCGCTCCCGATATCGATGAAGTTCTGAGAGTGAAGCGGAGTGGCCAGAAGGTAGATTCGGTCAAGTGATATGCCGGCTACCACGAATGCGGCGGCGGCATAGAGGGCCGAGAGCGAAACACATTCGCCCGCGCCAGCGGGATATCCGGGCTTGTAGCGAAAGCTTTCCATGGCCTCGAGTGTTTCAGTTTTCCAGTAAGGGATGCTGTCCGAGGAATATTTGTCAAGTCCGAAATGCCGCCGGATGTCAATATCAAAATAGTACTTATCGCCCTCGTAACCGAATAGTGCATTACTTTTTGCGAGGACCTCCGGCCTAATAAACGTTGAAAACCGGGAGAGCTCCCTACCCTTGGTCGTCAATCCCCATGTGTCCAGATCGAGATTGAAGGCAAAGTGGTCAATTATGTATTGCTTTAGGCGGTGTATCCGACGCTGCGGTGACATTTTATCGACGCCGGCGAACCATGGATCGTCGCGCCACTGCCAGAGCCTGGGCGACATAATATTCGCGAGTACGAGCGCATAAAGCAATTCGGGAAAAATGAATACTTCCATATCCGACAGCGTGATCGCCGAGGAGTAGCATTCGACCGATCGGGGATCGTTTTCGTCGTACATGATTTTTACCTTGAACGTTTGCGCGACTGGAGAAAAGGTTTTATTTTAGACAATTATGGTAGGTCATCACTAGCTTAAAAAAAATACATTATCAAAAGATCCGGGTCGGTTTGTTGCCATAACGTCCTGCAGCGGCCTTCCGCATACTGTATGGGGAAGAGGTGTCGTCGATCATGAAATCACCTGTCAGGGATCACGCATGAGAGCCATCGGGATCAGTTTCGGTGCGACGACGTTGCAATGCGTCGAGTTGTCAAAAATTGACAATACCACAATTGTTGACCGATCGGTGCGCCTTCCGCACGATGGGAGCCCGAAGAGGGTCTTTCTTGACCTCCTTGCCGGGATGCTCGAAAAGGGCTGCGTGGACCGGATCGCGGTCACCGGCCGTTCTTTCCGACGGTACGTAGCGCTGCCATCCCTTTCCGAACCGGAGGCAGTCGAGTATGCGCTCCGCAAGGTTTACGAAGGAAGGGAATTCCCGGAGGCGGTGATCAGTTCGGGCGGCGAGACACAGCTTGCTTATACAATCAACCGCACCGGCGGGCTTGGCGCGGTGCTGTCGGGCAATAAATGCGCGTCAGGAACTGGCGAATTTTTCCTCCAGCAGATTAGCAGAATGGGGCTCACCCTTGATGCGGCGGTGACACTTGCCATGCGGGGCGCCCCACGCCGCATGGCCGGGCGCTGCAGCGTTTTCTGCAAGAGCGACTGCACCCACGCCCTCAACAAAGGAGAGTCAAAGGCTGACATTGTCGCCGGACTCTGCCTCATGATGGCTGAAAAAATTCACGAACTTCTCAAGACCGCTTCATGCAACCGGATTGCGCTTATCGGGGGAGGATCGCTGAACCTCGCCATGATTGGGCATTTGAAAGCGCGGTATCCGCTCCTCGAAATTCCGCCACTCGCAACCTGTTTCGAGGCCTACGGCGCTGCTCTCTGGGCGCTCGGTCATGAGCTCTTTCCCCTGCCTTTGTCCATCGGCACGCTCGTCAACAACCGTCTCGATTCGTTTTCCCGGCATCGTCCACTGCGCGAAGCAGTGTCACTTGTGGATTTCAAACCCTCGCGGCGGGATACGCCCCGCGAGGGCGATGTCTGTATCCTCGGGCTCGACGTCGGGTCAACGACCACTAAGGCGGTCCTCATGCGCAGCGCCGATCGCCGAGTGGTTGCATCCGTATACCTGCGCACGAATGGTGACCCGGTCCATGCCTCACGTGACTGCTATGCGGCGCTTCGTTCGCAGACAAGAGGAGTGACCCTGCTGATCGTCGGCCTCGGCGTTACCGGCTCTGGCCGGCAGATCGCGGCCCTCCACGCGCTTACCGACAACGTGATCAATGAGATTATCGCTCATGCGGCGGCAGCAGCATTCTTTGATCCTACGGTCGATACAATATTCGAAATCGGCGGCCAAGATGCCAAGTACACCTATCTCACCGCCGGAGTCGCATCCGATTACGCAATGAACGAGGCGTGCAGCGCCGGAACCGGCTCCTTTCTCGAAGAATCTGCCCGGGAGTCGCTCAACGTGGCGACTGAGGCCATCGCCGATCTTGCTCTTGAGGGAGAGGCGCCGCCGAATTTCACGGATCAGTGCGCGGCATTCATTTCAAGCGACATTAAAACCGCGAGCCAGGAAGGGTTTGGTCGTGGGGAGATTCTTGCTGGACTCGTCTATTCCATCTGTCTCAACTATCTCAACCGGGTCAAGAGTTCTCGCCCGGTCGGGAAAACGATTTTCATGCAGGGGGGCGTCTGTTACAACCGGGCGGTGCCGCTCGCTATGGCTTCGCTCATGAATGCCCGGATCGTTGTGCCGCCCGATCCAGGCCTCATGGGCGCGTTCGGCGTCGCGCTCGAAACTGCCGGACGGATCGAGCGCGGTCTCGCTCAGCCGAGTACTTTTGACCTTGATAAACTTATCGAACGGGATGCCGTCCGTGACGGCAGATTTACCTGTGCCGGAGGACGCGAAAAGTGTGACCGAAAATGCGAGATTCTACGCCTCCGCATCGACGGCCAGGTGTTCCCGTTCGGCGGCGTCTGCAATTTGTACGCGAACCTCCGGCTGCAACGAGAGGTGGCGGTTGAGCCGCTTGACCTTATTGCTTTACGGCAACGCCTCCTCTTCAATGAGTATGGCATCGCTCCCCGGCTGCCGACACGGTGCAGAAATTTAGATCGGCCCGAGCGGACCGTCGGCATCATGCGATCGTTCCTGACCCACTCGTTTTATCCACTCTACTCAAATTTCTTCGACCGGCTCGGATTTTCCATAGTCCTTCCGGATGCGATTGACGACGAAGGCATGGCGCGGACCGAGTCGTCATTCTGTCTCCCCGCTGAGATAACACACGGCAGCTTCCATAACCTTCTCATGAAGAAACCTGACTACCTTTTCCTACCCCAAGTTTCGCTCCTGCCGGTTTCGTCCGTACCGATCTGGAGTAAGACCTGCGTTTTTGTCCAAGGGGAGCCATATTACCTTCGGACAACCTTCCGCCGCGAGATTGAGCAATGCGGGACTGTGTTACTCTCCCCCCTTCTCAACATGAATGCCTCCTGCGAGGCAGCCGAGGATGCTGTTGTCACCATGACACAATCCATGGTAATCGCCGAGAAAAAAGTGCGCGAAGCGTGGCGTTTTGCCTGTTACCGCCAGCGGGAGTTCGAGATGCGGCTGCTTGATGAAGGGAAAAATGCGCTTGCAAGACTCGACGCCGATCCAAATGCCTTTGGAATCGTAGTGTTCGGCAGACCCTATAGTGCTTTCTCCACAGATGCCAACAAGAGCATCCCACATAAGGCCGCTTCCCGCAGTCGCATCGTGATTCCCTGCGACATGCTTCCCGCCGTGGACCGCGAGGTCGACCGGCGCATGTACTGGGCGACCGGACAAAAAATCATGAAGGCCGCCTCGTATGTCAAAGATCGGCCGAATCTTTTCGGCTTTTACATAACGAATTTTTCCTGCGGACCGGACTCCTTCCTGCTGGGATATTTCCGTCACATGATGGGCACCAAGCCGTCACTCACCCTTGAGGTCGACCAGCACACGGCGGATGCCGGTATCGATACCCGGATCGAAGCAGCGCTCAATATCATGGAAAGCTACCGCCGACTTGCCCTGCCTCCGCCCCATCATCACGCCTTTCACCCAGCACGACTGCTTCCCGGAACGCCGTTACGCGTGGTTTCCTCGGATGGAAAGCGGCTCGATCTCACCGACCCGTCGGTAGAAATCGTCATTCCTAACATGGGGCGCTATGGAACCGAGGCGCTTGCGGCGGTGCTCCGTAGCCGTGGTTTAAGGACAAGGGCTTTGCCGATTGCACACAAGGAGGAGCTTGTCGAAGGCAGGAAACATGCGACCTGCAAAGAGTGCCTGCCCTATCTTGTAACAACCGGATCGTTTATGCGCTACCTTACAAACCGCACCGACAGAAATATTGTGACGCTACTGTTCATGCCGACCGGCGGTGGGCCGTGCCGCCTTGGCCAATACGGGCGAGCGCTCTCACAGATCATCGAAAAAGAACGAATTGAGAATGCAGAAGTGTTATCCCTGACCGATGAGAATGGCTACGGAGATCTCGGCAGCCGCACCTTGCTCAAAGGGTGGCAAGCTATCGTAGTTTCGGATGTTGTCGGCGATATCCGGAACATGCTGTCGGTCGCGGCCATAGATCGCGATGCAGCGCTTACCGCGATTGAAACCGAGTGGCGGATAATTCTAGACTATCTCGAAGGTCGATTTTCCATCGATTTCGGCAGGTTACTGGCCGATTTTGCGAAGCGACTTACAGCCATCCCGCTGCGGCGCAAACCCGACGAAATTCCGGTCGTTTCCCTTGTTGGCGAAATCTTTGTCCGCCGTGACGAATTTTCCCGGAAAAATATCGTGGATTACCTTGAGGATGCCGGCTTCATGGTGCGGGTTGCACCGATATCCGAATACATGCACTACAACAATATGGTGGTCAATGCTGGCCTCGTCGAACGCCCCCTCACACCAGTGGAAAGAATGCGGATCAGGCTTACAAGCCGCCTTCAGGAGTGGTGGGAGTGGCGCATTAAATCTCTGCTCTCGCACAGCGGGATGTACCCATTCGAACTAACGCAAGTGGAGAAAACCGTGGGCAGCGCGCGCCATTTGATTGATATCAACTTCCGGGGTGAGGCCATCCTGACCATCGGCCTTGCCCTGCGTGAAATTCTTGCGCCGTCATGCGGCGTGATCTCCATCGGTCCCTTCGGCTGCATGCCCTCCCGCGTCGCCGAGTCGATGTTGAAAAAAGAGATGAATGTCGAGGGCAAAAGCCGCCTTCCTGGGTGGAAAGATCGGGCGCGCGCCTTCGACGATATCGGTGATCTGCCCTTTCTGGCTATCGAGACCGACGGTATGCCGTTTCCGCAGATTATCGAGGCTAACCTCGAATCGTTCGTGCTCCAGGCGCGAAGGGTGCACGAGCGCCTTATTGCGCTTAAAGAGAAGAATGTGAAGCGCTTTCCATTCAGTGAAATGCCTTTTGTAAAACTCTGCGGGATGTTGACCAGATCGGCCAGAAGAGCTTTTCTGCCGGGAATACTATAGGGTAGAATAGAAATTAACGGAATTATCTTTGATATAGATTCGAGTCTTTGCCGTTCCATTTCGGCCTCTTGCAATTTGTTCTCAACTTCCATTATATTAAATTCGATTTTTTTCAACCCGGAGGCATGATGACGAACCTCAGCGCCAACAATCGCTACATGAAAAAAATAAAGGTTCAAGATCAAACGATTAAGGAACTTCGTAAAGAAAATGCTGTACTTAAGGTGTCTATTAGCAAAAAAATTAAGGATCTTGAAAAATCGGAGAAGAAATTCGATGACCTCACAAAAGAATATAAAGCACTTAGGGATTACGTTGCTGGAACGCCTCTGAATAAACTTCTTGATCGACCACGAAAACCATAAAAATCTGTTCATAACTTTACCCCTTCTGAATTGTAAAATTATGTCTCCATTTCTCCATGGTAGAAGTTGGTGAACCAGCGTCATTTATTTTAAACCCCGTCTACGAAGTGGGTTCGTTTATTTTCTTTGATTTTATCCTCTTCTCTTTGTAGGAGAGAGGATTGATGGGAAGAGGTCGTAACAGTCAACTGTATTTTTTATTTGACCTCTCTCCAGCCTTCGGCCATCCCTCTCCCACAAGGCGAAGGGAAATCATACTTATTAAGGAAGGTATATGAATAATCCGGATTAAGATACAATTTTTAAAGGACTTCGCTTGCTTATTTTTTTTGGGGGGGGAGAACCCCTCGTCCACTACATCTTCTTCTTCCCACTTATTTCGTCCGCTTCAAGCCTGAGCACCTCGGTCACGGTCAGCACCTTCTCATTAAACTCCGGCGATCCGGGAAACCGGTAGTGCCGCATGATCAGTTCGAGCCCCCGAATCCGCTCGGCTGGGGCGGTGACTATTGCGAGCGTGCCGTACCCGACCAAGCTCCGAAATTTCATCCCCCAGCGGCACGGTTCCTCGTCCTTGTAAATCTCGTGGTCGATATCCATTTCAAAGCAGACCCGGTTGTTCTTTTTAAGGAGATCTATCTTCCTCCCCGCTTTTGCGCCGTGGAAATAGAGAACGAGCCGCTTGTCCCAGACATAGCCGAAACTCATCGTAACGATATATGGCGTACCACCATCGGCAAAGGCGAGCCGGCAGACGTTGGCTTGTTCCACGATATCCTTGAGTTCCGTAACTTCGTCGATTCGCCGATCGGTTCTTCGAATAGGGATCATGATGTCTTCTCACATGGTAGATATAAAGAACTGATTCGCATCAGAATTGTGGGCTATCTAATGACCGCATTTGACACAAAGTTTTTAATATCCCTGAAGGTGCCGTTCGGCTCGCCAATGGCGCATAAGCGCAGCATGGGCAGCCATGCGTTTTTGGCTCTTAAAAAAGAATATCAGCACAATACCTGATGCAAAACCGCCGATATGCGCCCAGAACGCCACTCCGCCGCCCGAACCAGCGACAGAGGGCATCGCGCCGACAACCTGCAGAAGAAACCAGTAGCCGAGCATGACCCAAGCGGGTAACACAATCCTCTGAATGAAGAAACCCAGGAACACCAAGACATGTACTCCCACGCGCGGGTAAAGGACCGCATACGCACCCATGACGCCGCTGATCGCACCCGAGGCACCGATCATTGGCACAATACTTGTCGGGTTGGAGAGTATCTGGGCAGCAGCCGCTGAAAGTCCGCAAAGCAGGTAGAAGGCCAAGAAGCGGACACGGCCCATGGCATCTTCGACATTGTTTCCGAAAACCCAGAGAAACCACAAATTGCCGACGATGTGAAACCATCCACCATGCAGAAACATGTGCGTGATGAGAGTCGCCCAGTGCGGCGTCGCGGTAATGACATAGTGAAAGTGCCGGCTAAGAGGAACACGCGTGCCGGCAGGAATTGTCCGAAGCAGTTCGCCGGGGATGAGCCCGAACGTGGAGATCGATTGGAGCAGGGCAGGGTTCGCTCCCATGCCCTGGACTTTTACCCAGATCACAATATTGGCAAGAATGATGAAAATCGTGGTGAGGGATTTCTGCAGGGTCGGGTTGTCGCCACGGAGCGGGAACATTTAAAGAAAATATACAATGGACAGGATACAAGCTTTTAATCATTAAAAATAAGCAAGTTGAGAAATATTTAACGGAAATTGATCGGTAATGAATTCTCTACTATTTCCGAGTCTTGGGGTACTGTTTTCTGCAGGAATTTACGAATCGATGGAGTATATTCATAATCGCTTCCCCTGTTCATCTCACGAAAACCATGGATCTATCCAAGAAGCAGCATGTTTTCATTCTTGGAAGCATCGGGAGCGAAATCATGTCGATTGAAGCCTTAATTATTCATATCGGGTATCCGCTGGTGTTGTTATTTATCGCGGCGGAGTATTCTGGGTTGCCCCTGCCTGGTGAGACTGCCGTACTTATTGCCGCAGCCACGGCCGGAGCGGGCAAGGGTTTCAATATCTGGCTCGTTTTTCTCTTCGCCTCTCTTGGTGCAATCGTCGGTGATTTGATCGGGTACTTTATCGGCAGGCGCGGTGGACGGGTACTTTTCGAGCGGTTTTCCGGTCGGCTCTGGTTCAAAAAGGCACATATCCGTAAAACCGAGGATTTTTTTGCGCATCACGGCAGCATTGCGGTCTTTTTCGGGCGGTGGATCTCATATCTTCGATTACTGACCGCCATCATGGCCGGTATTTCACGGATGAACTACACTAAGTTTCTCCTCTCCAATATTCTGAGCGGCATTTTGTGGGCAGGAGTCGTAAGCTATTTCGGCTACAAATTTGGCAAGCATATAACAATTATAGAACAAGCCGTCGAAGAGATCGGTTTCATGATCCTTATCATTGCTATAGCGGTAGTCGGGGCCTATTTTCTTGCCGCCAAACTATTTTTTCGCCGTGAACGCCCGTAGAAATAATCTCATCATTGCTGGCAAAGTCATTAACATACCCCTTGTACTTGCGCCCATGGCCGGGATAACACACAGCGCATTCCGTCGACTTGTAGCCGACTTCGGTGGGTATGGTGTGCTTTTCACCGAAATGCTTTCCGCATCGGCTCTCCAGCGGGAGAATCTTTTTGCCTCGCCATTTACCAGACGGCGCCCGGCAGATGGGCTCACCTGTTACCAGCTTGGACTGGTAGATAGCATCAACATCGGGCCTGCGATGGAAAAACTCGCGACGATCAACCCGTACGCCATCGATATCAATCTTGGCTGTCCGGCCCCTGAAATCAGAAGACGCGGGGGTGGCACCGAGCTTTTTGACGATCGCGATCGTCTGCAGGCTGTTATTGCCGCAGCCCGCTCCCGATGGAAGGGGATTCTGACGGTTAAATGCCGACTCGGCAAACGAACCGTAGATTGGCAGGAGCGATTCACCGATCGCATGAAGGTCATCCGGGAAGCGGGTGTGGATGCGGTCATCGTGCATCCGCGTTTCGCAGACGAGAAACTGAGGGGAAGGGCGCGTTGGTCCCTGTTTCCCTGGATCGCTTCGCAGGTGCGCCTGCCAGTCATCGGAAACGGCGATATCGCTTCCAGCCGTGAAGTGATTTCGTTGCTCGACGAGGGGATGTGCGCTGGTTGCATGATTGGAAGAATGGCTGTTGTCAAACCGTGGATTTTTCGTGATATTTCCGGCAGTGCAGCGCAGGTAGATTACCGTGAGACCTGGAACCGTTTTTACGGCTATGTATGCGAAGATTTCCCGCTGGGAAAGGTGATCGGAAGGCTCAAACAATTTATCGCCTATTTCGCATGCAATTTCTTTTTCGGGCATGAGCTGTATCGGAAGGTGCAGGGTACGAAAGATTGCGCGACCTTGCGCAACCACGTCGACCGCTTTTTATCCGATTCCCCTGTTCTTGTCAAAGAACCTTCAGTAACCGGGGTTTAAAGCGAGGAAGCTTTGTCAGGCGCATTATTATGCAGAAAATTATAGAGTGTGGCCCTGCCGACACCCAGAATGCGTGCCGCTTTCGCTTTATTGCCGCCCGCCCTCGACAACGCTAAATTGACCACATCGGCGGAGAGTTTTGGGTGACGACCCGCTTTCCCCTTGATTTTTGGCCCCGGTGCGGAAACAATCATGGCATCGGTGATTTCGGAAGGCAGATGCTGAGGACTGATCTGCCGGTCATGGCATTTGATAAGCGCGAATTGGATCGCATTCTGCAACTGGCGCACGTTTCCCGGCCACTCATAGTTCAAGAGAAGCGCCATCGCCTCGTCAGAGAAGGAATGGACCTCCTTCTCGAGTTTTTTCGAAAACTCGCTCAAGAAGTGGCTGGCAAGAAGAGCGATATCGTTTCGACGTTTTCGCAGCGGCGGCAACTCAATTGGCATGACCGCGAGCCGGTAGTAAAGGTCATTGCGGAAAGAACCGTCAGCGATAAGCATCTTGAGATCGCGGTTCGAGGCGCAGATCACCCTGACATCGACTTTTTTCCGTGTTTCGCCGCCAACCGGTTCAAAGACACCCTCCTGCAGAACCCGTAGAAGTTTGACCTGCATGCGCGGGGTAAGTTCGGCGATTTCATCGAGAAACAGGGTGCCCTTGTCCGCCAGTTCAAACCGGCCCTTTTTATCGCGTATCGCTCCGGTAAAAGCTCCTTTGACATGGCCGAACAATTCGCTTTCGAGAATGCCTTCTGGCAATGCGCCACAATTTACCGCAAGGAACATGTTGTCCCGCCGCGCGCTTTCGTTATGGATCGCAGCAGCGACGAGTTCCTTGCCGGTTCCGCTTTCGCCAGTAATGATAACAGGGTAGTCGCTTCCGGCGATGTCCCGGATCAGTTCGAAAACGGCAAGCATGGTGTGATCCCTGCCGATGATCCCGGAAAAAGAGTGTGTCTCCCCGAGTTTTTCTTCGAGCTCGGCCAAACGGGTTTGATCGTTTAAGACAAGAATCGCGCCGATCACCGTCCCATTTTCGTCTTTCAGGGGAACGCGGTTTATCTTTAACTGCTTCCGGATACTGCCCGGTGCGATGAGTGCGGCGGTATAGGAGGAACTTTCGAGCTTCGCGTAAGCGCCGCCTTTACAGAAAATACACTCACTGCTGCAAAGTTGCGGGGAAAAAAGGTCATGACAATCCCGTCCCAGAACCGATTCTTTCTTCACGCCGGTTATCATTTCCGCTCCCCGGCTGAAGAAAAAAATACGGCGCGAAAGATCATGGACCATAACCCCTTCATTCAGGCTCTCGAATACATTCTCAAAGAAAACCATCCGGTTGAAAAAAGCATCATGATAGCCATAATGAAAGAAATACTTTACCGCGTTCTCAATGAGGCCGGCATGACGGCGCCTGCTTTCTTTGTCGTCAATTTTTACCGCATCGATATCCCAGTGGAGTGGAAACAAACGGGAGGGAAGCGATGGCAATGGTTCCTGTTTCTTGAGACCAATGGCGATGGCAAGATCAACATGGTCATGGTAGTCATCGATCGAAACGCATTGTTCGTCAGGCATAGGAAGGCCTTGTTCGGAAAAAAAAGAAATACAATCATGATCCAGAGGCCGTGGAGATACTCCGGCGCTTGTCGCGGTGATGCCTATGGGCGCATAGCGATCGAAGTAGGCTGCCGCGATGCGGGAGGAATAGTGATAATTATCGACAAACAATACGCGAAATTCCGTCATGGATTGGACTCATCCTTTCTTCGCTACTTCAGTACTTTTACATTATCGGTGGAGGCCCCGGCAACACAGATCATTTCTCGGCGGACACGGGGAATAAGCCTCGGTGCGACCGAAAGCGAGGTAATCTTCGCTTCGATGAGCCGTCGGGGGATGCCCTCCCGGGCGGCCATTTCGCCGCAAATGGAAAGAGGTTTGTTCAGCTCGCGGGCGATGACGCTCAACTCCTTAAGAAAGATCCATAATGCCGGATGCTCGGGATTATACTCCTGCGACATCATCTCATTATCACGGTCCATGGCGAAAAGATACTGAATAAGATCGTTGGACCCGATGCTCGAGAAATTAATTTTTTTCATTATTTCGCGCGCCTGGATAAAAGCGCTGGGCACCTCGAACATGGCACCATATTCGATGTTGGCGGCATCATGGGGAACGCCATCAAGGGCGCTTCGGGATCTGTCAAGGAGAGTCTGCATTTGCATCGCGTCAATAACCATTGGAAAAAGCACCCGTATCTTACGCTTAAGGGAGAGTCGTCCGAGCGCTCTGATCTGCGCGTTGAAAATCGCATGATTACCGAGCAGGAATCGCGCTCCGCGATACCCAAGAAACGGGTTGGCCTCTTTCTTAAGCCGGAGAAACGGTAGCGGCTTATCGCCTCCGATGTCGAGCATCCGGAAGGTGACGGGCCACCCGGCCATGATATCCGCCACGTCGCGATAAAAGACATGCTGCTCCTCTTCGGAAAGTAGTCGTTCCGCTCCGACAAACAGGATTTCGGTACGGAAAAGACCTATGCCGTCGGCATGCAGAGAAAGCGCAAGTTTTACATCCTCGAGCGTGCTCGCATTTGCGAACAGTTCCATGCCTTTGGGCGTGAGGGTGATCTCTTCCCGCGATTCGCTGTCCGGCCCGAGGGAAAACGCTTGCACCGCAGCCTCATCAGGATGCAGCAGAACCTCGCCGGTGTCGCCGTTAATCAGAACAATGTCGCCGCATCCAACATGCTGCATGATGCCGTTGATGCCCGAAACCGCCGGAATGCCGAGCGACCGCGCAAGAATCGCCGCGTGCGATGTAACACCGCCGTGCTCGGTCACGAGTCCCAACACCCGGTCCATTCTCATGTTGACGATCATTTCCGTAGTCAGCTCTTCGGCAACGATGATACGATCCGTTCCCTGCTGGCAGTGAGACTGCCCTTTGCATATAAACCCGGCCTGCGTATTGGTCAGCCGGTTGAGCAGCCTTCGCCGAAGCTCGCCGATGTCACCCGACCGCTCGCGCAAGTATTGATTATCAAGTGATGCCATCTTGTCCTCGAACCCGAGCAGGACCTTATTAATCGCCCATTCAGTGTTTTTGTGTTGCGCGGTAATGAGCATGGCAATAGCGTCGACCACTTTCGGGTCGTTCAGGATATGCTGCTGAGTAATGAAAATTTCCGCTTCTGCTTTGCCGATCGATACCTCGACGTTCGCTGCAATACGAGTCAGCTCTTCCGAGCAAAGGATCCGCACGGTACCGAACCGACGAAGTTCCTGATTAACCGCTTCATCGTTTTCAAGGGAGTATTCAGGAATAAGCTTCTGGCGGCCAATGGAAAACAAGCAAACGCGGGCGGCGACTTTGCCGGCACCGATTGCATTGCCTTGGAATACTTTTGTTGACTTTTGCTTGGCAGCATTATTTTCGGTCATACCGCGTCCCTTCTGAAATGCATCATGCCTGCCCGGCACAGCGAAAAATCGTATCGGATCGGATCAGCGGCGTCGCAGGCGCGGAGCGAAACGGTAATCTCTTCCGCCATGCGCCAGTCGGCTGAATTACGCTCTGTCAAACCCAGTTCTCGCGAAATCCGGGCCACGTGGGTATCCACGGGCATGACGAGGGCAGACGAGGGAATTTTTTTCCATATGCCAAGATCAATGCCGTCCCTTTTCCGGACCATCCAGCGCAGGTACATGTTCAACCGCTTGCAGGCGCTGCCAGAGGAGGGGAAGGAGAGAAGGAAGCCGATACTCTTGTCGCGCAAGGGCGCCAGGTAATGGGCCGCCTGACGAATTGTCCGGGTAAAATGCTCAAGACCGCCTTTTATCGTCGGATCATCTGCATTGAACCCTGCCGCAAACAACGATTCAAGGGAATCGTTTTCGGACCGGATCTTCCCTATGCTGTGCAGGAGCACGGCAATATCGCAACCGTCGGTGAAGCGATGTTTGAAGTCCCCAAGCAGTCGTAATTTATCTGCAAGGGAGGTCTCCACGGCAAAAGCTGCGATGGATGACCCGGTTCTCCTGAAAATTTCCGTTACTTTTTGAATAATCGTCTCCGCCCTCCCGTAAGCAAGCGTCGCCGCCACGAGCGCCGCTATCTCAACATCCTGCGCCCCGTTAAACATGCTTAAGCATACCAAGGGATCAATCCAGAGGTACTCAGGGAGGTGGTATGCACGATATTGATCTTCGAGATAGGTTTTGAGCGAAGCGGTTTTCATATTTAGTGGGTCCGTCGGCCTCATCATGAATGGCATTTATTATTGTCCCTCATCCATAACTGATTTACACCAACTGGGAATAAGGTTTTTTGCCTCCCTCTTAAAAAAATAATTGAGTGTATCGAAATAATGGCAGTTTTTAGACACCTTCCGAAAGTTTTTTTGTTTATCAGGATATTTGGGTTATTTGCGATTTCAATCTGGTTAAATGCGATATATGTTTTCTATGATTTTGAACCTTTGGAACTTTCTTTCAGGGGTGATGACTGATTACTTTTTTTTCAAAATATCCCTGATTTCCCTCGGACCATCTCAAAAGCTCTCCCGAAATCTTGTCGCATCGTTGCCCAAGCTTCGGGCAAATCCTTTCCATAGAAAAATTGCCGAAAATATTGCATTATTTTTCAAGCACGTTTTATTTTAACAGGAGAGTATGAATATCGCGGAACTCTTCGACGTTAAGGCTCTGTGAAAATAGTGATGTACATTACAGGGATTTATAGATACACGAAAGAGTATAAAATGTTCTGAGTACTTCTTAAAGTAACAAATTAAAATAACAAAACATAGCGGATTGATTCATAAATGATACCTATTTCCCCCCCCAAGAACAATATCAAAACCTCAAAAATAATCACGTTTCTTTTTGTTATGATTGTTACGTTTTTTTCAGGTTCTGCTCATTCAGAAGGGCACGACACAATCTTGTCCTCGCCGATCCTTGCCTCGCCTCCGAATGGAGCGGATGAACAGTCGGTTTCGCTCAGCTTGAATTGGAGCGCCGTTAACGGCGCCACCTCCTATGAAGTAGAAGTGTCGTCGTCGAGTGCTTTCGGCGCCACGCTTTTTGATCAGTCGGGAACGACATTGACCAGTGCAGCGCTGAGCGATCTCGCAAACGGCACGACCTACTACTGGCGCGCTAATGCATCGAGTAACGGCAGGACAAGCCCATGGACGACCGCCGCGAATTTTACGACCCGGGGCATCGTATCGATACGGTCTCCCTCAAACGAGCAGCTTCGATTTCAATACGGCGATGCGGTGGAAATTGTCGCTTTCCCGGATTCGGGAAAATTATTGAGCGGGAGTTACTTCGTTGATGATAAGGGGTACGCTGATTTACCGCTCATCGGAATGACCAGTGTGATTCACCGAACGCCGATGGAGGTAGAGCAGTATCTAACGACTCAGTACGAAGTCTTCCTCCCACGCCAGAATATCATCGTGCGCGTGATGTTCCGCGCCGGCTTGATGGGCGGTTTCCTGAAGCCGGGGATCTACTGGGTCGATCCGCGAGGGAGTTTGTGGGATGTCCTCCAGCAGGGAGGGGGGACCGTGCGGGAAGACGGGATCAAAAAAATGCACTGGGTCCATGACGATAGCGGAAAAATCGTGACCCGGAATATACTCCCATATTTACAATCAGATAAATCGCTCCTTGCCATCGGTTTTAAATCCGGAGACCAGTTGACGGTAACCGCGACCCCGAAGCAACAGGGATGGGAGGTTTTCAGGGACGACATTCTTCCCGTTCTTTCCCTGGCAGTATCAATTCTTGTAAGCTACGAAGTTTATTACTATTATTCAAATATTCAAAAGTGAAATGATTGTTATGCCCGATACCAATACCATTGGTTATAAAAAACCGTCGAGCCTGCGTGATGTCGACTTCGCCCACTATTTTCGCCACTATTGTGCGCTTGTGTGGCGCTGGAAGTGGTGGATCGCTCTTTCGACGCCTCTTGCGGCCTTTCTATGCGTCGCTTTGATACAAAACGCGCTGAATGCCACCACGCCGCCCCTCCCCGCAACGGTTACCCTCGGGGGTGCGCAGATCGTCGGCATGCCAAAGGTAACAAATGAGAATGATAACGGGTCCGTCTCTCCGGATACTCTTGCCCAGGTTGCCTTAATTAAAAACAGGGATTTTCTGCGTGTTATTGCCGACAGCCTTTCGTTACGGTTGCAAGTATCGTACTTTCCCCGAAGTGCGATCTTCGACAGCATCGCGGTCGATTCGCTTGCGCCAAGCGCACGGTATCGATTCGAAATCGACAGAAAGGAGGGCGTAACTTATACTATCTTTTGGAAAGACTCCGTCCGGACTCTGAGCAGCCTCTTTCATGAAAAGCGTGTAGCGACCGGAAGAATGCATACGCTCGAATCGCTGCATTTGCCCGGTGTTTATCTCCGCTTCAGCCGATCATTTCTGCAACACCCGTACAATTTCAAATTTTCCATTTCGAACATCAGGAAAACGGTGGAGGATCTTCGCGACAGCATTTATGTGCATGCGTCACCGCCGACCATGGCGCGGGAGTATCCGTCATTTTCCATTACGGTACGGGGAAATGATTATAAGTTGATAGCGACAATAGCCAACAAGATTGCCGATAAATTCGTGGAAAGAAATATCAAGTCGCGGCAGGAGCGTTCTCAAAACACCCGCGAAATTGTCAGGCGGGAGCTCGAAAAGGCGAAATCCGAACTGGCGGAGTCGGAAGAGCACTTGAAAGCCTATCGTACGGCGCATCCTACCGTCAATCTTTCGCAAAGTTCCAAAGAGATGCTGTCAAGCTCCTCCGTGGAAGCGGAGCGCATCAATGACAGCGTCGATGAAGCGTTGAATAACGCCCGATTGCTTCAGGATAAACTTGCGGGCGCGGCAAAACGAAACCTTCCGGAAGTGTGCAGCGAGATTCTTGTCTTTCTCAGCGCTCAAAAAAACAATGCCGCGCCCTTTCTGGCCACGGAGCTATCCCGGCTGATCGATGAAAAGCATCGACTGGAAGGAGCTTATGACAACAATCACCCGAATATGCTGAAAAACCGGGCCGAGATCGACCAAATTGTTGAGAAGGTAACGTTTGAACTGCAGAATTTTATCGAAGATCAAAAACAACGCCAAACTCAGCAACAGGCGCAAATTCTTGCGTTATCGCGTAAGATTCAGGCGCTGCCCAGCGAAGAACTGGATCTAACCGAACTCTCTCGTTTGCAGCAAATCAAGGCCGATATTTACACTAAGTTACTCGATAAATTCTATCAGGTATCGCTTTCGGAGGACACTGATAATCCTGATTTCTACGTCATGGATTATGCTTCGCCGCCGATTCCGCCTCTGCCGAAACTGGATCCCAAGGTGCTCGGCCTATGCCTGTTTATAGCCGTGATGTTGATCTTCGGCCCCATGATCGCGGTTGACCTTGCTTCCAAAACCGTAAGGACAGAAAAAGAGCTGAAGAGAATCCTGGATATCGATATTCTGGAAAGCATACCGAAGATCACTTTGAAAAAAAGATCCCGAGAGATCATCGGTTCAAATGGGCTGAGCGATAAATTGATCGTCAATGGTGCGCACTTTAAACACAGCTATGTCAATGAGCTGTTCCGGTTGCTACGTACGAAAATGCTGCTCCGTTTTCCCAACAGTGGTCCCCCAAAGACCATCGTGGTCACGAGTCTGGAATCGAATGTCGGTAAATCCACCATCGCTTCGAATATCGCCATTGCCATGGCCCATCAGAACCTGAAAACGGCGCTCATCGACGGGGATTTGCGAGTGGGGACGATTCATCGCCTCTTCAATATTTCCAGAAGTCCGGGGCTGTCGGAGTTCCTTGGCGCCGACACAGCGGGAAAGGATGAATTCTCTCATTCCATACTCCAGACTACCGCCATTCCTAATCTGTCGGTGATTTCGTGCGGAAAGTCTGCGGCCAATGCGAGCGAATTAATCGCTTCGGAGCAACTTCGAAACCTGATCACGATGCTTGCCGAGAAATACGATGTCGTCATTTTCGATGCACCCCCGATAGGTATCGTGGCCGACGCACTTTCAGTCAACGGTTTTTTTTCACGCTATCTCCTGGTTATCAGGGCGGGGCGGACGAGGATCGTCGATTTGAAGGAAAAAATCGACGAAAATGCCCAGTTTCGCTCAAAACTCATGGGCGTCGTGCTTAATTTTGCCACAATCGACCGGAAAAAAAGCTATTACCAACAGTCGAGATATTACTTTAAAACTTAGCCCAAAAGTTTGCCTATGAAAATGACTGATCCTCATTTAAATGCAAAAACCTCAGTTGAAAAGACTAACACATGCGCGGGGGAGACGTGCATTATAAGTATTGACTAACTACGGCTTTGCGAGCAAAACCGATCGTCGAAAGCCTACCACACCTCCTTTAAATCATAAAATACCCCGTTATCCTTCGTGTATGAGTGCAGGGCTTCCCTGCCTGCCTTGATAAACTCGTCGTGCTTGACGGCAAATACCACCGCATCGTAAGCGCCTTGTTGTGGAGCTTTCGTGAGACATAGATCGTACTGTATCGCCACATCATCGGCATCGGCAACTGGGTCGTAGATATCCACCGTGATGCCGAAATCCCGCAATTCATTAATAATGTCAACGACTTTTGAATTCCGGATGTCCGGCACATTTTCCTTGAAAGTAATTCCGAGCACGAGCGCTCGCGCATCTATGGGCCTCATGCTATGATGGCGAAATATTTTTTTCACCACTTCGCGGGCAAAATATCGGCCCATTGCGTCATTGATCCTGCGCCCCGCCATGATGATCTGCGCATGGTGGCCGATCTCTTCTGCCTTATACGCAAGATAGTAGGGATCGACGCCGATGCAGTGTCCACCGACCAGCCCCGGCTCGAACGGCAAAAAGTTCCATTTTGTCGAGGCCGCTTCCAGAACTTCGCGGGTGCGGATTCCCATCTTGTCAAAGATGATTCTGAGTTCATTCATGAGAGCGATGTTGATGTCCCGCTGCGTGTTCTCGATAACCTTGGCCGCCTCCGCCACCTTGATCGATGACGCCCGGAACACTCCGGCCTTGACAGCAGCGCCGTACACCTCCGCAATTTTTTCGAGTGTCTCCGGCGTATCGCCCGACACGATCTTGGTTATGCCGGAGACCGTGTGCTTTCGATCTCCCGGATTGATACGCTCCGGAGAATACCCTACGAAGAAATCCTTTTTCCAGGTGAGGCCCGATTCCCGCTGGAGCACCGGCACGCACTCATCTTCCGTCACTCCCGGGTATACGGTCGATTCGTACACGACGATGGCCCCAGGCCGGAGACGCTTTCCCACTGTTTCCGAGGCCGAAATAACCGGCGTCAGATCCGGGTTGTGGTGATCGTCCACCGGCGTCGGGACCGCCACGATAATAAAGTTTGCATTCGTTATAACGGCCGCGTCGGTCGAATACTCGATTGTCACGCTTCCGAGCGTTTCAGCGTCGACCTCTCTGTTGGGATCCCGGCCCTGTTTAAGCAGATCGATACGCCTTTCATTGATATCAAAACCGGCAACACGAAAATGTTTCGCAAGTTCGACGGCCAAAGGAAGGCCGACGTACCCTAAACCAACGACGCAGACAGCGGGTTTGAACATGATTGTTATCCTCTATAGTGGATTTTGCTGCGGAATTTTTGAAATTTCACTTATTTTTCGACTTTGATCAGCATCAGCTGCTTTTCGAAATTTGTCGCTTTCATCCGACAGATGTAGACGCCTGAAGAACCTATGGCAGAGGTATTCCACGATATGAAGTAATTCCCTGACCGATAGACGCCTTTAGCAATCTGTGCAATGAAGACTCCCTTCAAGTTGTAAATGACGATTTCGATAGTATCCACTGAAATGCCCTGAATTAGTGGAACGTTGAAAGCCACCGTCACGGGCCCTCTGAACGGGTTCGGGTATGCCATCAATGAAAACTTAGGTAACGCGGGCGGCGGCATTTCGTTGACAACAATATTTTGATATTCATAGGCGCCAATATCCCAGCCGGATCCTTGCGATGTACGGTTAGGAGGCGGTCTAGAAGTTTCACCAATGTCGGTGGTAAAATAAGGAGCCAAGGAAACGCCGGCATTTATAGCGGGAGAAGATGCCTGGAGATTGAGATTGTTTTGACTGCTGTTGACACCCAGACCATAGGAAATATTCACGAATTTGGGATCAGCATATATTCCATGTTTTTCAAAATTATATGCCGATTGTATTTGGGCAACAGAATAGTTAACATTGTAAGTATTGTTGTTTGCTGATGCGTTAATTAATTGAAATGAATCATTTTGAAGCGTGTTATTGGGTGTAAGGTAATAAAGATTATAATCCATAGTTGTTGGTAAACTCGGTGTTATAGTAGTAGCATTATCAGCTTCTAACACTATTACCGCTGGCGTATATAGGAAGGTGTTCGCACAGTACATCAAATTGTTCCTAATATCGATTGCATAACCGGGTCTATTGAAATCATACCCAGGAGTCATAGACCTTATATAAACAGCAGGATCATTATCATAGAAAGTATTATTCCAAATATGATAATCGACAGATGGATTGTTGTCCGAAGCCAATAATCCATCTTGCGCATAAATATTACCGTCTCCACCTAATTCTTGAGGGTGACTATTCATAAAGATATTATTGAATATGTGTACAGTCCCGCCCCATTGGGTGAGAAAAATATAAGCCGTCCCACCGCCAGATGTAGTATCATTGTTGTAGAATAGATTATCATAAATGCTGATAGGATGAGATGATGTTCCTAAAGTATTATTGGTATAGCACTGATTCCCTGAAGAAGTAGCAACAAGGAAAATTATTCCATCATCATGGGGGTCATCAGTATTATTGAGGCAGAAATTAGCGCTATGGGAACCATCATATTCAGGATAATCATGCAGGCTATTGCCGTAAATATTTATGTCCTGAATCGTTGAATTATTCGCACCTGAACCTATACAAATCAACCAACGTATGTAATCATGGATATTATTATTGCTTACGGTGATCTGAGTTAAACTAGGTGAAGTTCCGTCCGTAGACAGATTAACGGGTTGTGACATTTCAGTGAACTCATTACCTGTTATGTTGATGGTATTTCCGCTATAGGCCATTATACCCGTTCCACTGACATCATTATCTCCATTGACTGGTGCAGTGTTCTGCCAAATACCAATTTGGTGAAAGTAACAGTTTTGGATAGTGATATTACTTACCTGCCGTAGTACTACGCCAGTACCATCCCTATCGGGCAAAGGATTAGAAGTACAGTTATATGTTGCTAACTGTGCAGGGGTGTAATCACCGTAATGGCAGATTTCAAAATTTTGAATCGTGACGTAATTTTGGGATGTTATGGAAAACCCTATTCCGTTATTTACCCCATTACCATTCAGAATAGCCTTACCGGTTCCCCAAGTTCCGGCGGAATTGCCGTCATAAGTAATCGGATTACCGCTGGTGCCAGAAGCGCCGACAACGATTTGCCCTATATAGGTAACACCGCCTTTAAAAATAACCGTGTCACCTTGGGCTAAAGTTATTGCGGCTTTTCCCGTGGCACTCCGATCTCCGGGGCAATGTTGCCATGCGGTAGAAGTTGAAGCGCCGTTATTAACATCAAAACCGGCGCTATAATCAACATAATAGGTATTACCGGTATAGGCTGTCGAATAGGCGGAAAAAATGCAGCTGGCCAACATGAAGAACAATACAATACACGAATTATTCATGAGGGGAATATTTCCCCTTTATACATAAACAACGCAATAATCCCGGATAAGAGACCGTTACATAATCATAGCGGAAATATCCGGGAACGGAATCCATAAAGATCAATATATATCAATTTCGACCAACCCTGTACAGCTCCCACATATTTTCCACAAAGCGGTCCCAGCATTGTCGCTGGCGAGTCCAGTGGGCAGAATAATCCCAGCCTTTTGCCCGCTTGATCTCTGCTACCGCTGCGGCATCGTCTTCGGTCATCCACCGGTCCACATAATCAAAGAAAGCATCATGGTTCCACAGTTTTTCAGCACCAAGCAGGTGCGCGGAAAGCGCCTCACCGATCCATCCGACACTGGTGCAGCAGCGCCGATAGTCTTCGCCTATTTTGTTTGAATCGCCCCATACTTCTGGCGGCATGTATTCGTACGGCCCCCAACCCGCTTCTTTGCTAACCGCCTTGCCGTTAATGACCCCTTGATGCCCTGCGTAAACGGCTTTTGCTCCGGTCCAGCCATTACCTTCCATAGTCTGCATATCTTCGCCAAAGAGTAGATTCGGAAACGTCTTATTCGGAGTTGCCATTGAGGAATCGCCAAGTAGGAAGCCGGCGAAGATGATCGGCCATTTTCTGCCGCTGCCGTGACCGCCATGCGCTGGCCAACCGCGATACCCCGCCCGTGCGATGCCCCAGAGATCGATGCCATACTGGACAAAATTGACAAGCAATGATTCCTTCTCGGCTGGAGGAAAGTCGCAGCACAATAGCAGCGAAGCCATGCCGACCGCGCGAGCGACTTCGCGTCCGTAATCAGGCTGATACTCTATAGCCGCGTCGAAGCCGAAGAAACAAACATCAAGCCAGGGACGCCGAAAATGCTGGGCAAAGAGGTTGATGCTCGGGGTTCCCGGCCGCCACATTCTCAAGGAGGGCAGCAAATTTCTCCGCAGGCTGTCGGCGTAATAGATCTTCTGCCCACGGTCGCAATAGGAAGGCCGGAAGGCATCGACCGCAACCGGCGCCGCAAGGCAAGTCAAGATTGACACGCTTCGCACCGGGCTCACCGTCCGTTCACCTTCCATCAGCCATCGTCCCATTACGCCGATGGAATCCACGCTGATCGAAGAGATAATCGCATCTCCCGGCTTCATGGCGATAGGCGGGTAGACACGTAGTTTCTCTGCGAAACGCTGTGAACTTACGCGATCATCGAAACCGCTGATTCCCGGATCAATCGGCAGGTTCAGCACCGAACCGTTCCGCCCGTTTGTCGGGGACGGCGTTATCGAGGAAATGGTAACGGGCCCGACGACATAGAGTTGGCCATTGACAAACTTACCAACAGGGACCTTTTGTGCAAATTTCCAGGTAACGCCGTCTGTAGAAGCGCTGTCAAGGAGAGGAATGGTAGGGGCGGGGAAAACAAAGCGTTTAAAGATCAATATGAACGCTATTAAAGCAAAAAGTATTTGCCTGCTTTCGAGTTTGCACGATTTTACAGGATACATTTTAAAGAAATATTGGATAAGTTCCATATTTTTCTTGCATTATGTAAATAATTTAAGAATTTGTGAGAAATACTATGACATTTTTCTGAAATTAATTGCCGAAAGCATTTTGGGCCATAAGAGCTCCCTCGCCTCAATCCATCCTTTTGTATGGAATGTCGCATTAAGCACGGCATACGTGAGAATACCACATGCACATTGAAGGACCAGTACACCAACCGCAGAAACGATTATATAATGCCCGACAAGCGACGAGGCACCGAAAGCAGCGACTCCAAAAATCACATAGGGTGCAATGCTTCCAATCTCGTTCAATATCCGTACGGCGAATACTTTGCAAAAAAGGATATAATCGACAAGGAAACATATAATCATCGTTATTGAAAAAGCGATCGTCATAAAGACAATTCCGTATTGGAAGCTAATGACGATGGAGAGTATGAGCAAGCACTTCTGCAGAACATTCATCAACAGGTATATTCCGGACCGCCCGGCTCCAGCGGCAACTGCGTTGTTAATAAGGTTATCCAACAAGACAAATGCGCCTGAAAAACAGAGTATTTTGAAGTAAACAACGCTGGAAAGCCATTTTTCAGAATAAAGAATAACAATAAGGTTCCTCGAGCAAGCCGCCGCAATCAGCATCATAGGAATTGTGAAAAATGATAATAAACAAAAAGCCTTTCGGAATGAATAAAGCGCTTTGGATCGGTCATTCTTCAACAATGAAAAAGCCGGGAATGAAACTCTCCCGACAGTCGCCCAGATGGCGCTGTTGGGGACCTGCTGTAATTGATTCCCGCGCCAGAAATACGCCAAGGCATCAGCACTGTAGAATCGACCGATAATAATATTGTAAATGTTGCCGAACAGTATCGTTACGGCGCTGCTGGCAAACATGTGCGACCCATACTTCCACAACGCGCGTAGCGAGCCAAAATCGAATACCAACGATGGTCGCCAGGGGTAGAAGGTCCACAAAAGAATGCATACAATGATTGAACGCGCCATGAGCTGAATAACAAGGCTCCAAACGCCGAATCCGAATAATGCCAGTCCAATGGCGAGGCTGCCGGAAGCAATAGTGGTGCCCATGTTTATCAATGCCTGCCGTTTGAAATCCATTTTTTTCATAATAAGGACGGTTGGTATCGTACTGAAGGAGGATACAAAAAAGCTGGCAGACATTACTTTAAGTATCAGCTCAAGTTCCGGTCTTCTATAGAACGCGGCTATCAGGGGGGAAACGATTAAAAGGGCAAGGGAACATGCCGCCGCCATGATAATATTGAAATAAAAGACGGTGCATTCGTCTTTTTTTTCATGATTATGCTTGTTAATGAGCGCTAACCCGAATCCTCCATCAACGATCCGTTGCGCAATCTCAAATACCACATTAACCATTGCAATAAGCCCGAATGCTTCGGGAAGCACCTTTCGAGCAAGCACTATGGAAATTAAGAGACGAAGCGCCTGGTCGCCCCCTCTATCAACGAAACTCCAGAATAACCCGACGAACACGCGGGAACGATTCATTGCAATCACGATCCTTTAAGCTTTTCATCAGGATTAATAACGGGCAGATAATGCCAATAGGGGATAATTTTGATTTTTAAAAAAGCATATAGAATTTCCTTTGCTCTTAAGTAAGGATATGCCGAGTATCTTCGTATGGTGCCGCTTGCCGTTCGGATAGGCAGCCGGCGCCTCCATTTTTTTCTGATATACTTCAATCCTTGATAGTATTGCGGCTGATTTATGAACCTATATCTACCTTTAGCATTATGAAAACAGGGGGCGTCTATGGCAAAATTTAAAAGGCCGCGAGCAGAGGATTCAACACAGATATCAATGGAATAGCATAAAAAACCCGGTAATGCACAATCAAATCTCAGTCCGCTTGATTTTCGAAAACTGATCAGCAATTCATCCAATGTTTCGACTTCGGCAGGAAGAGAGCGGTTAGCGCTTAATTCGCGATCATGATGAGTAAACACATGTCCTGCGTACTGACCATTCGCGGTAATTCCCCAACATCCAACTACGCCGATATCGGGGACATTGATCATTGAGAGAGCGTTACAGAACACTGATAGCCAATTTCTGGGTAGAACGACATCTTCATGGCTAAAAATTATCAAATCATGCGATGCGCGTTCAATAGCATCATTGAATGCCAGACTAGCGTTGGCGAATCCTCTTTGCGGCATGATTTCCAGGAAAGGGTTATCTTGAAACAGCGGCGATGATACAAAGTTCTTTTGAAACCTATCTTCATCGCCTACGGGTATTACAAATGATACTTGTTCCACATTTCCTCATATTTCATGATAGTGGCGTTTTAGGGGGATATCCAAAAATAAGTTGAGATCTACTGAAAAAGAGAATGCCCCTAAGATAGTTTATTGATTCGTAACCAATTACTACCAACAAAAGGAACAATTTTCACATGCATGAATCTACGATGTGTCGCCAGCGGATTGCAAAGGTAACTGACAACGATCTGGGTACCCTGTGGTAGATCAGGTGATTAAGCGAAACTCCTTAAGAAATCGGCGGAGGAGAGGGTGGGATAGTGATGGAATCGTTTTTTGCCGAAGCGGAAGGAAATAGCCTGTCAGGATTATCACCTGTCTGCCGCCAAGCAGACCCAAAGATATGCGGGGTGAGCAAGCGGTCGAATCAGAGTGAATCGGTATTTATTGGGAAGGACAAAAAGCGATTGTCCAATCTTATATTGAACCTAATATTAAGTATATTTAGTACAATTTAGATATTATCAAATAGGTTCTTTATGATAATGCCTTAATTACAACAAGAAATTTAAACGTTTTCGCTTGCCGGGAGAGATAATGACTTTGAATCGGAATAAATACTACCCTGATTCAGTCCGCCGAGTAGCTTTGATGGGCGCTGATTTTGCAACAAGTAATCTTGGAGTGCGCGCGCTTTCCATGGGATCGCTGCGGTGCATATATCATGCATACCCGGACGTTGAAGCGTTCTTTCTTAACTACGATACAGAACCGCGTGTTGATATCTGCATTATAAATGACAAACGACTTTTTATTCGACTTATCAATCTCCGATTCTCAAAAAAGTTCTATCTGCTTAACAATATCGCTTTTTTAATTGCCTGGTCCCTTGTGACGGCGATTTTTCCCCTCCCTATCAGGGAATGGTTTCGCCGACAAAACCGTTGGTTGCGGGATATTATGGACCAGGATCTCTGTTTTTCGATCGCGGGAGGGGATAGCTTTTCCGATATATATGGAGTTTCAAGATTTTTCTATGTCTTATTACCACAGCTCCTTTGCCTGTTGCTTGGCAAACCACTTTTTCAGCTTCCTCAGACAATCGGCCCTTTCAAACGCCGCTGGGTCGCAGCGCTGGCCGGATATATTCTACGGAAATCCGTTGTTATTTACTCGCGTGATAATGATGGTATTCTTCTCGTAAAAAAACTTATTGGAAAAAGTGAACTCCCCGGCCAGGTGCGGTATTCGCCCGACGTCGCTTTTGTAATAGAACCCCGCAAGCCGGAATATATTCCATCATCTGTTTTCGAACATCACACCGGAACGCTCATCGGGGTTAATGTAAGCGGGCTTCTCTGGACCGGCGGTTACAATCGAAATAATACGTTCGGTTTGAAATTGTTATATGCCGAATTCCTTCATAAAATAATCGACTTGTTTATTGCAAAAAACGATATTTGTATAGCGTTGATACCGCATGTATTCGGCGATGGTCGCGAATCCGACGCTACGGCGTCAAGACAGCTCTATCAGGAGTTTGCTCCCCTGCCTGCCAATCGATTAATCTGTCTATCCGGCTCACTTGATCAAAATGAAGTAAAATATCTGATCGGGAAATGCGATTTTTTTATCGGTGCGCGCATGCACGCCTGTATCGCCGCCTTATCGCAGGCGGTTCCCGCTGTCGGCATAGCCTACAGTAAAAAATTCAAAGGCGTTTTTGCAACCCTCGATGCGGAAGGCCTGATCGTTGACCCGCGATCTGCTACCATCAATGAGGCGCTCACTGCATGTGAAAAGATCTTTAATGAACGGGAGTCGTGGCATCAACATCTGAGCCTTCGTGTTCCGCGAGTATTCAAAAGAGTACTTGGCATGCTTTCCGAGTTAAATTGCATTTCTTGAACTCTTTTCTGTTAATACAAATGGAGAGGGAAATCTCTCTTGATGACTATATCGTCAGACGTCACGAAACGTCCCTTTCCCGGCGCCTTACTCGAAAATAGTTCCCGAAGGCTTAAGATTTTTTCGCAATTATGTTCCAATTATGATATCAGGGTTATTGAATTCTGAACAACTTCAGCCGCTTGTCGAAGTTGGCCGCTTTCATTCGCACAATATAAACGCTCGACCCCGTTGCGGCCTCATGACCCTCGGAGCTGGCCCACGCAACTGTATAGTGGCCGGCCTGGTACTTCCCGTTCGCAAGCTGCTTCACGAGGCTTCCCTTCAGATCATAGACATTGATCTCTAGTGAATGCTCCGCAACGCCCGCGATCGTCGGCACATCGAACGCGATCTTCGCGGCCCTCCTGAACGGATTCGGATAGACCCGCGTCAGATCGAATTTCGTGATCTGATAGCCGTCCGGAACACTCAGTACGCCGACTCCTTTGATGGTAGTGAAACTCCACACACTCGACCATATACCCGTGCCACCAGCATTCGTCGCGTTCACCTCCCAGTAATAGGTAATGTCGTTTCTCAGGGTGCCGATGGACGATGAGGCGGTCCCAGGAACTCCGGTCTGTCTAAATACGGTTGTCGCAAAGTTGCCCGAAACGCTGGATATCTGAACCGAATAAGAAGAGGCCCCGCTCACCGTACCCCAGTTCAGTGTCATGGGAATAGTCTGATTCACCGCCGCGTTGGCGGGCAGCGACAGCGTTGGCTGAGCGGGAATGGCCGGGATCGTGGTGAACGACCACGCCGTTGACCATTTGCTCGCACCGCCGGCATCTTGCGCATCAGCCCGCCAGTAATAGGTCACACTGTTGCCGAGACCGCTAATCGAGACCGACGTATCGGCCAACGAGATCGGTGCGATCACCATGCTCGCGAAGTTCAAACTCGTCGATACCTGAAGAGAGTAGATCGTGGTATTGGTCACTGTTGTCCAGCTCAAATAGACCGGCAGCGCCACATTGGGAGCCCCATTCGTCGGAGACGTCAACTGCGGCACTAAAGGAGGGGCGATGATCGTTGTAAAACTCCATGCACTGCTCCAAGAACTTGTGCCATTTGAATTCGCAGCATTCGCTTCCCAGTAATACAGCGTGTTGTTTGCAAGGCTATTTATCACCTGCGATGAACCTGTGAGACCCGATGCAACAGTGGTAGAGAATGCAGTGCTTGTGCCTATTTGAACCGTATAGGTAGATGCTCCCGCTACAGAGCTCCAGTTTAGAGTCGGTGAAGTGGCCACATTCGTTGCTGCATTCGCAGGTGAAGACAATATTGGAGCTGCAGGGGCTGCCACGATCGTTGTAAAACTCCATACACTGCTCCAAGAACTTGTGCCATTTGAATTCGCAGTATTCGCTTCCCAGTAATACAGCGTGTTGTTTGCAAGACTGTTTATCACCTGCGATGAACCTGTGAGACCCGATGCAACAGTGGTAGAGAATGCAGTGCTTGTGCCTATTTGAACCGTATAGGTAGATGCTCCCGCTACAGAGCTCCAGTTTAGAGTCGGCGAGGTGGCTACACTCGTTGCTGCATTCG
>JBEKOX010000014.1:0-43214 GCA_049521335.1 Chitinispirillaceae bacterium | reverse complement strand
GAGCTCCCACCCCGCGTGATCGCTGCCGATAACGATGGCGGTGTTTGCTTCCCCTCCCATCGATTACCTCCTCTATCGCCTTTATGGTTTTAGAAAAAAAGCCTACCCTTTCCCGCCGATCTTCCGGATGATCTCTTTGGTCGAGTAGCCCTTAAGCTGGGGGATAATAACCGTCTTCCGGGCATACTCCTTCCCGACCACCTCCTGTTCGCGGTAATTTCCACCCTTGACGATGACATCCGGCCTTATCCGGCGCAGGAGATTTAAAGGCGTCGGCGCATCGAAGAGCGTGATGTAATCGACCCCGTCGATTGCGGCAATGAGATGCGCCCGGTCGCTCTCGGGATTGAGGGGAAAATCGGGCCCCCGCACGGTGGCGATGGACCGGTCGCTGTTAAGCGCCACGACCAGAATATCCCCGTATTTTTTTGCTTCGCGAAAGAGATGAACATGGCCGCGATGGAGAATATCGAAACAGCCGTTGGTGAAAACGACCGTCCTGCCCCGCTTTCGCTCGTCCGCGCACCTTCTGACAAGCTCCAGCAGGGAGAGCAGCTTGGCATTGTAATTCTTGTCAATCTCCGCCCGGAGTTCGACGAGTTCAACGGGGACCGTACCGATCTTTGCCACGACGATGCCGGCCGCCTTATTGGCGATGGCGACCGATTCTCCGAGCGAATAGCCGTTTGCAAGGCCTGCGGCAAGCGTGGCCACGACGGTATCCCCTGCGCCTGAAACATCGAAAACCTCACGAGCCTGGGTTGGAACATGGGAGACGGATTTTTTTTCAACGAGCGTCATGCCTTTTTCGGATCTTGTAACCAGGAGCGCCTCAAGTGAGAACCGGCGGCGAATTTTCCCCGCATACGTCGCAATGGCGGCGTCTTCATTAGGTACCGTCGCGCCGACGCTTTCGCCGAGCTCCTGTACATTCGGGGTAACGACCGAAGCGCCGCGGTATTTGTCCCAGGAACTTCCCTTGGGGTCGACAATCACCGGAATGGCGCGCCTGCGCGCTTCACGGATGATTTCCGCGCACACTTCGGCGGAACAAATGCCTTTCCCATAATCGGAAAGCACGACCGCGCCGGCACTCTTCAGGCACTCCAGCGACTTTTTCCGGACGGTCGCCGCAACGCCCCGGGCGAGAGCAGGAGCCTCCTCTTCGAAATCGAGGCGTACGATTTGCTGATGCCCGCCGATGACACGGGTTTTTGCAATCGTTCCGCCACCCGATGCGATAGGCGCCAGCGCAATATGGTTCCGACCGCAGAGGCGTTTGAAAACGGCGCCATATTCGTCGTTGCCCAGCGCGCCGATGAGCGTCACTGCCGCACCGAGGTGTGCGCAGTTATTAGCGACATTGCCCGCGCCGCCGAGGGTATCGCGGGTTTCCGCGATTTTGACAACAGGCACCGGGGCTTCGGGAGATATCCTGCCCACCGATCCGAAATAATACCGGTCGAGCATGCAATCGCCGATAACCAGAATCGGCCGGCCGGAAAAATCAAGGCGCATGAGCAACGACTCCCCGTTCCACCAGATCGCAGATGATATGACCGATTAAAATCTGACACTCCTGAATCCGCGGTGTATCGTTCGAGGCGACAACGATCGACAGGTCGCAGAGTGGCAACATGCGGCCGCCGTCGCCGCCGAGGAGACCGATGGTCAGGCAGCCGATTTCTCGGGCGGTCTTGAAAGCCTCGATGACATCGGCGCTGTTTCCTGAAGTCGATATCCCGAAAACGCAATCGCCCGGTCTGCCGAGAGCTTCGACCTGGCGGGCGAATATCCTGGCCGCGCCGTAGTCGTTTGCAATGGCGGTGAGGATGGAGGTATCGGTCGTGAGCGCAATGGCGGCAAGTCCCCGCCGCTCCATTTTAAACCGGCCGACAAGCTCGGCGGCGAGGTGCTGGCTATCGGCGGCGCTGCCGCCGTTGCCCATGAGTAAGATCGTGCCGCCGCGCTGAAGGGTATCCGTGACCCTGTCCGCCGCGGCTTTAATGGACGGCTCAAGCGCCTCTACCGATTTTACCGCGGCAATATGACTGTTCAACGATTCAAGAATCATCGACATACGGGCTCCCGTACCGCATCCTTCGTACCGGTTATCGGCGTTGAAAAGGTTTAAAAAATATAAGTCACTACGGGAGTAGGGGAACAGGCGGGATAAAAGGGCTTTTAAAGGGCAATTAAACGGCTTTTAAAACGGTTTTAAAACGGTCCTCGACGCTCCAGCGAAAATTGCGCTCTTTTACTCTGGTTTTTGCGCTACCGCGCAAAAAAACCGCGAATAAACGCAGCAAAAGCCAGAATTGCGCTTTTTTTGCGCCGTTTTTTGCGCTGGGAGCGCAAAAATATTAACAATAGAGAAATTAAGTTGTATGGTTATACCTTACAAATGTTTGTTATAAGCATACAAAGTCATCCATCATGAATATCTTTTCAGAAAAAATTTCTTCTATCTCCGATTTTAAAAGTGAGGTGATTCCTGGTTAAAAAATCAACCAATTTTACTTCGGTAAATATATACTATGGTAAGCGGGTCATGTTCAGTTTCTCCGTTAAATATTCTGATACAGCACCCTCAAAATCTCCACCATCGCAAGCGTATCGAGCTTGCAATAGTTGAGAAGATCCCAGTAGGTTTTATCCCACTCCTCAGCTTCCATCTCGCCGAAAAGCCACCGTTCGTATTTCAGGCTTGCGGTTCCCCCCTCCTGAATCTCAAGGTCCTCATAGGAGAGCGACGGCGACAGTACCGGCAAAACGGCTTTGAGAGAAGCGCTGCCGTGAAAATTATAATGGGTATAATCTCCTTCTTTGAAAGGAAGCATGAGGTCCCAGAATCGCGGCAGCAAAGCGAAAAGCGGCTTTTCGTACTTGGGAAACCTTTCTGCGAATCCTGTGATTTTACTTGTTTAGAAAGACATATTCCAGGCAATGATGCTGCCTTTTTTGCCGAGGAGCTTGATCATTTGCCTCATGAGCGGTTCACGCGGATCGGCCGCTTCCTTCTGTAGAAATTGATGATGTTCGCAAGCGCCGCCCTTCTTCGTTTGAATATGCAGCGAAAATTGAAAGGGCGTCGTCTGATAGGGCTTCCAGTTATCGAACGGCGGAATGGCGGAATTGATTGTTTCGAAGTCGAAATAATAGAGCGGGTATACAAGCGTATCGAGATACTCCTTGATCGCTTTTCTGTCGATGATCGGCTTCCGGCGCTTAACGCTCAGTACCATCTTTTCATGCCGTGGGGAAAGTTTAATGTCCGGTGGAATGTCCTTAAGAAACTCGATACCTCGCTCTTCAAGCGTCGGAATGATTCGCTGCCCGTAAGGAAGTTCGTAGATACTGTACTCCTCAGCAGGTTCATTGCATCGGTCGAAAAACGGACACTCGTAGGGATTGAGACATTGTTTTCCAGCCGCGATTTCAGGACATTTGCTGTTGGTCAGAATTGCCGATAGTTTTTTTACCGTGCTCCCGATATCCGCCGCTTTTTCCGAAACAGTTTCCGTAATGTTCTCATCGGTTAATAATTCCTTCGGATCAAGCTCACCTACCCGGATATACCCGGTGTTGACATGCATTAAAGACGTTTTAAGTATGTTAAAACCGGCACATTCAAAACAGTATCTCTGGAAAGCAAGATCGTCGTGATGCACCGGTTTAACCTTGCTGCTCATTTTTACCTCAATGATGTTCCAGCAATCCCTTCTTCCCATAACCCGCTGCAAGATATCAGCCCGGCACGCCAGACCCTTATGCAATACCGTCGCTTCAAAAATTGCAGGAGCGCCTGCTTTCATAGCCGCCTCGGTGGACCGACCAGCATCTGCGAGGTGCAAATGATCCTCGGCAATCAGCACCCCTTTCGGAAATAGCTTCCGAGCAAGGACGCCAATTTTCGTACCAACGGCGAAACGATGCTCCGTCTCTTCGTCGGGTTCACCGGCAGCCTCGGGTTCATTCACGCTCAGCCAGAGCAGTTTCGGGCATTGGAGGCCTTGAAGATAGCGGGATTTGGTGAGGTAGTGAAAGGACATGAAAGCTCCTTGAAAGTCAAATTTGAATATACAAAAGGATCAATCCGCTACGGGCGGCGGCCCGAGCCATTTAAGTATATCGATGTCGAATAACTTGGATGCATGCACGATCCGGATATCATTGTCCGTTGAGGGTATCCCATCACATTGATACGTTGCACACAAAGCGGGACTATTATCGGGACTATTATTAAGCGGCCCGGTTTCTTCTTTGAGTCCAAAATAGGAAACCGGGCGCAGGCTGATCTTGAACCCGTCATATTTCATGTTCTCCCGCAAACATTTCACGAAATAATTCTTAATTTTCCTTGTTATCCAGTTCGGATCGGGGTGAGTGACGGTAACCCCCTTGGTCATCATCACGGCATATAGGTCAGCGAAGAAGACATCCTTGAAGTCTTTTGCCATTATGACTACATTGCCACCCTTCCAGAGCATAAAAGAAAGAAGATAACAATGGTCGCTATTCGATGGAATTCGATTGTACCTCTGGAGCGATATAAATCGTTTCGTGTTATCAAGACTCTGACTGTCGAGAAGGAAGCAGAAGGAGAGGTATTTCACAAGTACAATCTGCCGTTCAAGGCAACGCAAAAGCAATTTCATGAATTTTGCTTTTGGCATTTCATTATAGGGATAATCATTCTTGCGAATATCGAGCATCTGCGAGAGAGACACGTAGCCGTCTTTAATGACATCGGCGCGGGATTTCGCGGCCCATTTTTCGACAAAACGGATAAGGTGCGGGGCGGCGGTTTGGTGGTTCATGGGTGATCATCCTCCGAAGGATTGAATGAGATATTTCCAACTTAAGAATTAAAATAATAGGGGAGGACGACAATTATTGACGTTGATTCAAACTATCTTTAAAGATGATAGGAGGGGAGAAAAGTCAATATTGAATAAATTGCTTTTGCCGTATGACGGCTGGCATTTTAAGAGGGTTATAATAATCATTAGAGCAATAGATTCTAATTATAATTAGAACATTAGAAAATAATAAAATCGGGAGGGAAAACACTTGATTTTTTTTAAGGACTTTCGTATATTAATCTTTATTTCAGTCGCAGGGTAAAACAGACAATTCCGCGAAAGTGCGCTTAATATCAACTACTGGAAGTATCTATGTCATGCTTATTATCAAGACTACCATCCTATTTTGACAAGTCATTTGGGGGACGGTATTTTGAATATATTATTAAAGAGCTATCTTATGAAGATCCTGTTATAATCAATTCGATTTTTAACAAAAATATTTTTAAGACATTCATTCATGAAATTCATGTTGAATATCAGTTTCCAATAAATGGAAGAAACAGGTTTGCGGATATTGCTATTGTGGATAAAGAAACATCTAAACCTATTGGGCTGATCGAAATTAAATATGAGGACCATCGTCTTGACAAAAATGCCATGCAACTGAAAGATTATCTTAAGCGGTCAAAAGAGGATAATATTCCTTTTGTGTATTTAACTCAACATGTGCCGCCATTTGAGCATAGCAAAGTGGTTACTCAACAAGGCCAACGTCATATATTGTTTTCTGACCTTGGCGAGGCATTGCAAAATAGAGGAAAGAAAAATAACGCCTCTTTTACCGCAAAAAACCTCCTAATTAACTTTTTCAAGGATCGTGGCTATATGTTCGCTAATATTGATGATAATGGCTTGTGGAAATTTCTTGTCCGTCTTTTAAACCCACGGACCGGACAGGGAAAAATTAGAAACTCAAAGGATATAATTGAAAACATCCCTCAGTCCTTTGTAAATATTATGGCGAATTTTAGCATTATAAATACAGAGATATATAGAAGATTACCAGATAATATTGCTAACCCAACTATTGACTTCATCCTGAGTCCGACGGTAAAGCTTAAAGCATCTAGAATGAAGCAGCTTGTATCAGATAAGGAAGAAACTGTAGATATTTATCATTCTGAGAAAGCCGGTGGTTTGCTATGTATTTATTCAGAAGGCCCAATTCTAAGGGGTAAACCCAAAGAACCCTGGGTATATTGGGATTATGGCTTTGAATTCACTATTAAGCCGCGTGATAAATTTTTAAATTGTTCTATTTATGCAGAAGTTACCTCCAAAGCTTTGGCAGAAGGTGACGAAAGTTACGGTGCCATCTGGGAGCCTAAGAATATATCATCTCGTAAACTTTCTGATAAAACGTATTTAGTAGGTGAGTTTTCTGATCTCATCAACAAGGTATTTTTAAAAGCTATTAAAAATAAAAAAATCGGGTATGCTTCAAAAAGACTCAAAAATATTTATGATTCTTTCCACTTATAAATGGCATTCTCCATGTATTTGCCATTGAATTTGTGTAAATTAGGGGAAATTATTATAGGGAGTTTTAATGGATAAATATTTATCGAGTAACCAAGAAATAAAGTCGGAAATTAAGCGGCTTTTTAAGAACGCCAGCGAAATAAAATGTGCCGTCGCTTTCTGGGGTGAAGGCGCGTCCAGTTTATTCGAAGGAACAAAAACAAAAAAAGTGCAGATAGTTTGTAATTTAACTTCAGGCGGAACAAATCCTAAAGAAATCGAAAAAATCCAGGGTATCATAGGCGCAAAAAATTTTAAAATGTTTAATACTATGCACTGCAAAGTTTATTGGACCTCAAAGGGCGTCGTTGTCGGTTCAGCGAATGCATCGGCAAATGGGCTTGCCTTGGAAGGGAATGAATTGGGAGGATGGGAAGAGTCCGCAATAGTTTCAAAAGATCGAATGATAATTAAAAATGTCAAAGAGTGGTTTGAAAAAATCATTTGGGAAAGATCCACGCAGATTTCTAAATCGGATATAAGGGAAGCATTAAGGATTTGGAAGAATCAGCGCCTTACTCGAATAAATTCTGGAAAAAGTTTTTCTTTTATTGAAGCAATAAAGCGCAAGGCTTACAATGATAAAAATGTGTATATAGTAATTGCAAATGAGGATATGACTACCGAGCAGGAAAAGCGAGGAAATAGTAATGCAAAAAAATTAGAAGAAAAGAAACCATGGTTGAAAAATCAAAACATTAATCAAATGTTTTGGCTTGATGCTAGCGATCAGGTAATTCCATTAAAGTCGTATATAATCCAATTCCGTATAGAAGAAGGTAAAAAACATAAATACTTAGCATACGAATTCGACGGCAAGAAAAAAAATTTCATATTTAAAACATTTGATAAATCTTATGATATTGGGAGATATCGCTATAGTTCCCCCGAGGCCGCTATTCGTGCCTTTGGAATAACTTCACAAAATTTTAGTAAATTAAAAAAAGCAGTTAAATCTGTCTACTCACCACAAATAAAATATTTGCGCAATGGAAATTTTAAATGTGTTAAATTAGACGAGTTTTTATTAGAGTTATTAAAAAAGCCTGCTATTCTTAAAAAACTGGTATAAGGGATTATGGGAAAGATAACATCAGGTTATTTGATCGCATTCAGACAATGCTTAAAAAGGTTGGTACTTCTTAATAAGCTTTTTTCCCACTTCCTTCAGCTCCTTTTTTAAATCATCCGGCCCCACAACCTCCCCCTCTGGCCACGAGATCACCCAATTCACCAGCTCAAACCCCACCGGCGTTTCCATCGTCAGAATGATATTTCCCTTCTTATCTGTAGTCAAGTTCTGAGTCCCATGGAACCGTCTTTCGCTTAAGATTTTTTTGTAGTATTCTCCCGCCGGGAACCGGATAACGATCTTTTCCGGTTTAGCGTCTTCGTCATCAAGCAGGCCAAAGCTCGAATTCAGCCGTTTCTCGATTCGATCAAGGTCTTTGGGGTCGGGAACAAATGGTTCGCCGGTGAGTTGTGCCTTTATGATGCGGGACAGCCGAATATAGAAATCTCTTTTCTTTCCGGCCATCGGAAGGCAACTGAAATACAGTTCTCCCCTATAGAGGACAAGCTTAATCGGGCAGATTATTATTTCCCTGGGCTCCGGCCTACCGGGGCTTGCGTATAAAATCTTGAGTTTTCGCCGGTCTACGAGGGCGGTTAAAAGGACATTAAACATCGTGCCGTCGAGAGAGAGCGACGACTCACCGCCGAACAGAAAGGTCGATCCTTCGAGCTTTTCGTCGAGGTCTTCAAAGAGATCGTAATTTGCATCACTCGCAAGGTCGGCTATTTTTTCGGACAGATCATCGAGCGATTTAGTTTTCCTGGCGAAAAAAGGCTGGAGCCTCTTCAACAGGAAAAAAGCAAGCAGGCCGTTCTGCTGAATCGGCAGGGATAGTTTCCGCCGCATATCGGCTTCGATGAAATAGTAGAGCCTGCCTTTTTCCCATTTTGCCTCTACGCAGGTGTTCGGAATGTCCGCCAGATCCTTGAGATCGCGTTGCACGTTACGTGCTGAAATATCCAGCGTTGCATCGCCGCCCTCTTCAAGGAACTTTCTTATATCCGCCACCGTATATTGCCGACTCTGGTTCCGTATCAGGTAGGCGTAAATTTCAACTATTCGCCGGTATTTCGCCAGATCGGTAGCTCTTCGTTTCATCGTTCCCTCCTTCCCAATAAAATAATTAATAGCGCGACAATATTTGTCGTCTCTTCCTTTTATCTTATTCCTGAACATTGAATCCTGGAGCATTGACCATGCTACTGCGGGAAATTCGAGAAAAGATAGCTCTGGCAAAAATCAGGTTAGCCGAGATCAATCCTGCAATCAAGTCCTATCCGGTCGTAGTGATTAATTGTCAACAATTCCCGCCTCATGATTTCGAACCGGAAACCAATGCTTTGTTAATGCTGATTGAATATCCTGAAATTTTCACGCCGAATCAGAATATTCGGGCAATAGTCGATTTTGGAACAAAGATCAGCGGGCAAAAGGATCGTATCGAATCCCTGGAAAAAAAGATCAATACGGATTTAAAAACTGCCATAGGCCAGCTCAGGGTACGTTATGATTCGCTTCTTGAATCGGCAAAGAGAGCCTGCAATGATAATGCCATTGAAGCGCTTCTCAATGAGTGCGCACAAAAAGTCGAAGAGCTATCGAAAAAATCCTCCCGTAACAAAGAGCTGCTGCAAGAAAAAAAGCTATTGGACCAATTGCGTAAGGATTTCCACAGAGCTATTGAGGGAATTGATTTTTTTGCACCGACTGTCGAACTGCGGTTCTACGAATTAGATATGAGAAAAATACAGGAAATCAAAGAACATCCATTGATACAGAAAGCAGGGAAAACGGATTTATCGCCGTCGAGCATAAGAGTAGTAATAGCGTAAAGGGTTTTTTCGAAAAGTCGTTCGGGAAGATGGGATTTTAGCGAGCCTTATTCATTCATCATTTAGATTCCACTTTAAAAACATCGGGGGTATTTATGTCCAGCAAAAAAGAGTTCGGTTGCAAAAAATGCGGGGGCGTTGTGACGGTCGAAGTTCATGATGGCTCTTCACATATGGATTACTCCGTTCACGGAGGTAGCTTCTATAGCAATCATGGCGAAATTGAGGTACGGTGCACGAAATGTTCGCGACCCGTGGCTGTTATTTCGTTGAAACAAGTTTAAATAGCTTATCTTAAATAATCTGAATATAGGAGCGCGGAAGAAGGTTCATTTGAACTATGACGTGAAGAAAGTATTTTTCATAACCTGAAAATCTCAGGAAGGTCTCCAGCCTTAGAGGCGCAGTCCGCATCACCCCTCAAACCACTATCAATATCTCCATGCCCACCCTCCTCTACCACACCGGCGCGCTCGGAGATTTCATCACCGTGCTCCCAACCATTACATATTGGAAAAAGAACCGGCCCGGAGATCACCTCGTACTTTTGGGGAAATCGACAATCGGCGACCTGGCGCTCGACGCCGGGCTGATCGACGAGGCGTGGGACATCGACTCCCCGCGATTCGTTCCGCTCTTCCGCGATGACTTTTCGCCTTCCGCCACGGAACTGCTTTCCGTTTTCGATGCCGCGATCGCCTTTGCCGATGATTCCTCTCCGCTGCTTGCAAATCTGCGCCGAAGCGGGATCGCGCACCTGCACTCCCAGAAGCCGTTTCCCGAAGGGCGGGGAGTGCACGTCATCGACTATCATCTGTCGCTTATGACCGATCCATCGGCGCTATCGGAAGGCGAGAAACTTCCCCGGCTTGCGCCGTCCGAACATTCTATCGCCCGCTCAATTGAATTGCTTCCGGCCGGTGCCGCTCCGGTCGCGCTGCATCCGGGAAGCGGTTCCCGGCTGAAGAACTGGCCGTCGGCGCGCTACCGGGCAATGGGGGATCGTCTGCGCAACGGCGGTTTCGCGATCGCCTGGATTCGGGGCCCGGCGGATTCAGCGGTCGATGTTCCTCCCGGCGACCTCCTTGTCGAGGAAGTGACGCTTCAACTCCTCGCGGCGTTTCTCTTCCGGTGCACACTCTTTATCGGTAACGACAGCGGCGTCGCCCACCTGGCCGCCGCCGTTGGCTGCGCCGCCGCGACCATTTTCGGCCCTTCCGATCCGATAATCTGGTCGCCGCGGGGACCGCGCGTCGGCATCGTCAATAAAAACGTCGATTGTTCTCCCTGCCACGGTCAAACGAAGGTGATGTACCACTGCGATGGCAGGTGTCTGCGGGACATCACCGTTGACGATGTTGCGTCAGTAGCCGAAGGGATTCTCAAGCGGCGAGAGCATACGTAATTGTTATCGCCGCGCCGGCTTCTCCTGTTTCAAATAAGGCCTGAGATACATCCCGGTCATGGATTTCGGATTCCTGGCGATCTCCTCCGGCGTGCCGGTCGCAATGATCCTGCCGCCGGCATCCCCGCCCTCGGGACCGAGATCGATGATATGATCGGCGCACTTGACGACATCGAGGTTGTGCTCGATCACCACCACCGAGTTGCCCCGGTCGACCAGTTCCTGGATGACGAGAAGGAGCATCAGGATATCCTCGAAGTGAAGTCCGGTCGTCGGCTCATCGAGGATATAGAGCGTCTTGCCGGTGGCGCGCCGGGCAAGTTCCGCCGCGAGCTTGATCCGCTGCGCCTCTCCGCCGGAAAGGGTGGTGGCGGCTTGACCGAGGTGAATATAGCCGAGCCCCACCTGCGAGAGGACCGCAAGCTTGCTCTTGATTGTCGGCAACGAATCGAAAAATCGCGCGCCGTCGTCAACCGTCATGGCGAGCACGTCGGCGATGTTCTTTCCCTTGAAGAGAATTTCGAGCGTCTCCCGGTTGTACCGCTTGCCCCTGCACGCCTCGCACTCCACGTAGATGTCGGGCAGGAAGTGCATCTCGATGCGCAGCACCCCGTCCCCTTCGCAGGTCTCGCACCGCCCGCCTTTGACATTAAAGCTGAAGCGGCCGGGTTTGTAGCCTCGAATCTTACTTTCCGGAAGCATGGTGAAAAGGTCGCGGATCAGGTCAAACGTCTTTGTGTACGTCGCCGGGTTGGAGCGCGGGGTGCGGCCGATGGGCGACTGGTCGATGGCGATCACCTTATCGATGGACTGCACGCCTTCGCAGGCGGCGTGCGGCAGCGCGGTCACGCGCGAGCGATAGAGTTTCTGTGACAGCGCCGGCAGAAGCGTATGGTTGATGAGCGTACTTTTGCCCGACCCGGAGACCCCGGTGACGCAGATGAACATGCCGAGCGGAAACTCCGCGTCGATACCCTTCAGGTTATGGCCGAACGCCTTGCGCAGGACGATGCGCTCGCCCGACCCCTTACGGCGGGTGCGCGGCAGCGGGATGGACTTTCGTCCAGAAAGATAGGCGCCTGTCAGGGAGGTAGAAATTTTCGCTACTTCGGCAGGAGTTCCTTCGGCGATAACCTTGCCGCCGTGAATGCCTGCACCGGGCCCCATATCGATCAGATGATCGGCGGCAAGCATGGTATCGCGGTCGTGCTCCACGACCACGACCGTATTGCCGAGGTCGCGCAGCGCATGCAGCGTGTCGAGAAGCTTGCCGTTGTCGCGCGGGTGCAGCCCGATGGAAGGTTCGTCGAGAATGTAAATGACCCCGGTGAGCCTGGAGCCGATCTGCGTCGCGAGCCGGATGCGCTGCGACTCTCCGCCGGAAAGGGTCATGGCGGCGCGGGAAAGGGTGAGGTAGGAGAGCCCGACGTTCGTGAGAAAATCGAGCCGCTGACCCACCTCCCTGAAAATCGGCGCGGCGATCTTCGCCTGCCGTTCGCCGAGCTTGATGTTGCCCAGAAACTCCCGGACCATGCCGATCGGCATGCTCGACAGGTCGGCGATGTTTTTTTGGCCGAGCAGCACCGCGAGGCTCTCTTTTTTGAGCCGGGCGCCCTTGCAGGCGGGACATTCGCGTTGCGACATGAATCCTTCGATCCAGCGCCGGATATCCTCGGACGCCGTCTCCCGGTAGCGGCGCAGGAGACTCGGGATCACCCCCTCGAAGTCGCGCAAGAATTCGCCGTACCCTTCCCGGGAACCTGCTTCCCAGCGCATATGAATGCGCTCGCCCTCCGAGCCGTGGAGCAGGATCTTACGCTGTTTTTCGGGAAGTTCGCGATAGGGCCTGGAAAGCGGAATACCGTAATGTTTACACACCGAAACGAGAATCTGGCGATTCCACGACCCCATGGTGGAGGCCGCGTTCCACGGCGCAATGGCGCCGTCGTCGAGCGAGAGCGCCGGGTCGGGAACGACGAGGGCGGGATCGATTTCAAGCAGGTAGCCGAGCCCGCTGCACGCGTTGCATGCGCCGAAGGGATTGTTGAACGAGAACATCCTCGGCGACAGGTCGTCGATACTCAGGTGACAATCCGGACAGGCGAGCCGTTCCGAGAAGACCCGGAGGTTCGCGCCGGGTTGCTCGATGAGCACGGTGCCGTTCGCGCTCATCTTAAGCGCCATCTCGATCGATTCGGTCAGGCGCGAGCGGAGGGACTGACCGGAAACCAGCCGGTCAACCACCACCTCTATCGAATGTTTTTTATTTTTGTCAACCTTGATCTCCTCGTCAAGCGCACGCACCTCTCCGTCGAGCCGGATCCGGACGTACCCCTCCTTTTGCAGCTTGTCGAACAGCTCCCGGTACTCACCCTTGCGTCCAGAAATGACCGGTGCGAGAATCTGAAATCGCTTCCCGGAGGGCAGCAGCATGACCTGGTCGGTGATCTCCTGCACGGTCTGGCTCGTGATGACGCGTCCGCACTTCCAGCAGGTCGGCGTCCCGGCGCGGGCGTACAGCAGTCGCAGGTAGTCGTGGATCTCGGTAACCGTGCCGACCGTGGAGCGGGGGTTATGTCCCGCGGTCTTCTGCTCGATGGAAATAGCCGGCGAGAGACCATCGATGGAGTCAACGTCCGGCTTCTCCATAAGGCCCAGAAATTGCCGGGCATAGGCGGAAAGCGATTCGACAAACCTCCGTTGCGCCTCGGAATAGAGCGTATCGAATGCCAGCGACGATTTGCCCGAGCCGGAGAGACCGGTGATGACCGTAAAACTGCCGCGCGGAATAGCCACGGTGATGTTTTTCAGGTTGTGTTCCCGCGCACCTCGAATGATAATGGTCTGGCTTTGCATATGAAAAATACTATGCCCGGGGCGGCGCCGGCGTATCGGGCTTCGCCTGCAGAAGAGTTTCTCCCTCAAGGCCCGGTCCCGTCGAATTCTTATGATATTCAGTCCAGGCGAGAAGGATCGATTCGGCGATCTTGGCGCGGTCGAAGGGTTTGAAAAGGCAGGGGTACCGCAGCGACTTGTTGATTTTTACAAGTGTGTGATCCGGGTTATAGCCGAATCCGGTCATGAGAATGACCTGTGAGTCGACCCGTTTCTTCCGCAGGTAACCTATGAATTCATAGCCGTCCATGTCCGGCATGGCGATATCGATTAACACAAGGAAGAATCCGCCGTGGTCCAGTTCATCCCGGGCTTCTGCCGCCGACGATGCGGTCGTGACTTCCCACCCCAGAGAGTCCAGGAACATCCGGAGGAATTCCAGGACATCCGACTCATCGTCAACCACCAGGATTTTATGGTTGTTTTTTCCCCCCGATAAACTCATAGGTTGTGTCGATCAATTCCCGTTTTCGAAATGTTTTGTACCATACGCATCGACATGCATGAGGGAGGTTCCGCCATCCGGTTCGCGTAAATCATGAAACCAGATAATCGATGACCGCTTTCTGCACATGAAGCCGATTCTCGGCTTCATCAAAAGCCACGGATTGCTTCGAATCAAGAACTTCGCTTGTTATCTCTTCACCCCGATGCGCGGGAAGACAATGCGAGATGACGGCCTGGCGAGGGGCGCACGAAAGCAGTTCGGCATTTACCTGGAACGCCGCAAAATCTATTGCGCGCTTCTCCGCCTCATTTTCCTGTCCCATGCTTGTCCACACATCGGTATAGACCGCAGTTGCCCCGGCCATGGCCGTTTTCGGGTCATGGACGATGGAAAGCGTTGCTCCCGACTCTGCGGCAACGCGCTCTGCATGGCGCCACTGCTCGGGTGAGGGCTCGTAACCGCCCGGGCATGCGACGGTGAACCGGTAACCAAGTTTTGCGCAGAGCAGGGCAATCGAATTGCAGACATTGTTGCCATCGCCGACAAAGACAATTTTCTTTTCAGAAACCTCGCCGCAATGCTCATCAAGCGTCATGGCGAATGCCAGCGCCTGGCAGGGATGATGGGCATCGGTGAGGGCATTGATCACCGGCACCGCGCTGGATTTTGCCAGTAATTCAACCGTGGAGTGGCTGAATGTTCGGGCAACGATGAGATGAACCCACCGCTCCAGATTACGGGCAATATCCTCAGGACTCTCCCTTTTACCGAGCCCCACGTTTTCTGAGGTAAGCGTTATGGCGTGGCCGCCCAGTTCGTGAATTGCGGTTTCAAAGGTAATTCTGGTACGAAGGGAGGGCTTCTCGAAAATGAGCACGGCGGTCCGATCGGCGAATACTCTCCGTTCCTTCGAAAGCCGGTTTTTTTTGAACTCCCTGGCTTGCAGAAGAATGGCGCGTATTTCTCCAGCCGACAATTCGTTGAGCGACAACAGGTCTTTTTTCTGATTCACCATTGAATAATCCACCCTCTGTCCGCCTTTGGCGGAATTTGGGTAAAATAATAGTTACCACCCTCCGTTCCGCAAAAAAATGATTCATGCTTTTATAAATTTCATGTTTACTTTAAAAAACAAAAAATAATATGTATGTATATTGTACATAATTAATCTACCTATCTTGTCAAGTAACAGGCGGATGATTTGAAAGCGGTGAAGATACGCTGCTTACGCCCGGTCATGGAGAATTTTTCCATGAGGGGCGCTCTGTGGAAATCACGGAAGTCCGTATCATGCTCATCACGCTCAAAATGAGGACAAACTCAATACCTTTGGCAATGTTATCTATCAATTATAGATCATGTATTTGGGGTGAGGAGCCTCACAATCATCAGCGGTTCGCAAGGGCGTGTCGTCTCAATGCCCAAGCATGAGGAAAGAGACGGTTCTTTTCAAGATCGGGCGCATTCTATTACTACCCAACGATCTCCGGAAAAAGATTGCGGATCGGGCACCTGTGCTTTTGAAAAAGAGCGGAACGAATCCGCTCAGACTCCCTTCCGGTTGCGATAAAAGCGACCAATTCGACTCCTCTGGAAGGACGTCGGGATTGAACCGATCTCCTTCCAAAAGTTCTCATCCATGATATATATTATCACATTCTCCGTAGTGTAACTGGGGCGTCGACAAGCGGCAAGTCACGAGGTTTTGGTCCTCGCATTCGGAGGTTCGAATCCTTCCGCCCCAGCATTGCGCGGCTGAAGCAGAGGGATTTTGTTCCGGCATGTGAATCATTCGGAATCAACTGAGGAGGGTGTGTCCGTGGATATCATTACGTTGAAGGCGCGACTGCGTACGGGGGCGGGAAAATCGTACACCAGAAAAGCACGATTGCAGGGATGGGTGCCGGCAATCTATTATGGCGAACAAAAGGAACCCGTGAGCATCGAAATCGATAATCGTGAATTTGCCGCCATAGTCCGGGGGAAAAAGCTGACCCACCTGATCAATCTAGGCCTTGCAGGCGAAAAAGAAACTTCCGTCGCGGTCATCCGCGACATACAGCGACATGTCATCAAAAATGATTGGTTCCTTCATATTGATTTCCAGCGCGTTGCAATGGATAAGACGGTTACGGTTGACTGTCCGGTAGAACTGGTCGGTATTCCAATTGGCGTCAAGGATAGCGGCGGTGTGCTCGGCCATCCCATTAAGCGGGTGAAGATTGAATGCATGCCTACCGATATTCCAGAAAAGATTTCCATCGATGTGTCACAACTTAGTATCGGCGACTCAATCCATTTTCGCGACGTTGTAATCCCGAACATCACGATTAAAGCGCCGGGCGATGAAGTGGTTGCCGTGGTCACTCATCCGACGCGCGAAGAAGAGACCGTGAAACCAATCGAGGAAGAAGCTGTTGCGGCAGAACCGACAGAAACCGCCCCTGCCCCAGGCACCGCTCCCGCTCCAAGTGTTGCTTCGAAAGGCAAGGAAAAAGCATAGGGATAAGCGGCAAAGCCGCTCCCCGGTGGCCCAGAAATGGCATTGTTTTCATTTCTATGGAAACGAAAAGCAGTTGCCGCCCGGCCTGCAGCAGCAGAAATTTTATTCTTTGGTCTCGGCAATCCGGGGCAACGGTATTTTCATACGCGGCATAATATCGGCTTTCAGGTCGCCGATGCGCTTGCGCTCGAACTTAAGAATAAGGCTGCCGGCAGCTTGGCCGAATCCGATTATATTGCCGGAACGCTCTTTGAATCAAAATATTCGCTTGTTGTAAAACCCCGGACCTTTATGAACCGGTCCGGCGCAGCGGTTGAATCGTTCAGCAGCTATTTTCACTGCACGACCGAAAAATTGTTCGTCATAGTCGACGACTACCACCTGCCTCTCGGTACAATAAGGGTCCGCCGTGGCGGCTCCGATGGCGGTCATAACGGTTTGAAATCGATCATCGAGCGAGTAGGAGAGAATTTTCCGCGACTGCGCATCGGCATTGGACCCTTGCCTCCGGGCAGCCCGGCCATCGATTTCGTTCTCGGATCCTTTTCCCGCTCTGAGGAGGAAATTCTGCAACGGGTGATTCCTCGGGCGGTTGAAGCCTGTATGCTCTTCGCGCGGAGCGGAATCGAACCAGTCATGAATATTTACAATAAATAGTGTGACAGCGTGCCATGCAGGAGATGCACAAAACCCTGCTCTGATCTTTCCTGCAAAGGTTCAGGGCCGATAGCGACCAGAGGAGGCGCCAGAGTGAAAAGACCTTATGAATCAATGATCGTTTTTGACGGAACACTTTCCGACGACACGCTCCAGAAGGAGCAGTCGCAGATCGAAGAGTTCCTGCAACAAAACGCTACCTTCGAGAAAACCGATGTGTGGGGGAAGCGCAGCCTCGCCTATGCCATCAATAAGAAAAAAATCGGCTACTATTGTCTTTTTCTGTATGAGGGAGAAGGCACTATTGTCAATGCTCTCGAATATCATATCAAGCTTAACGAGCAGATTCTCCGCCATCAGACCGTTGTTCGCAACGTAAAGAACGATACGGCGCGGGTCGCCTTCTTCGAACAGAAGGACAAGCCCGTAGAACCGGGTCCCCTTGTCAAGCCTGAAGGTGAAAAAACGGATGAAGTGGAAGAAGAGAAAGAATAATCCCGACGGATTATCCATTCAAGCGGCGCTACGTTGAACATCAGAGTACTTCGAAGGAGAGAATTATGATGCCTGAAAGAAGATTTAGAGATAAGGAAAACGGCAGTCGTTCCATGGGCAGGAGAAGGGTAAAGAAAGTTTGCTGGTTCGAAGCTAACGGTATCGAACCGGACTACAAGGATATCCGCATCATCTCCCGGTATATCACCGAACGGGGCAAGATAGTACCCAGACGTCTCTCCGGAGTCACGGCAAAAAACCAGCGGCGATTGGCAAAAGCAATCAAACGCGCACGTCATCTGGCTCTCATTCCGTTCGTTGCAGAAAATATTAAATAAAAGATTGGGGAAATACTATGGAAATTGTTTTGATGAAGGACCACGAAACACTGGGTAAAACCATGGATGTTCTCACGGTTAAAGACGGGTACGCCCGTAATTTTCTTCTTCCGACCGGCATCGCAGTGCCTGCCACGGAAGGTAATAAAAAGAAGGTTGCCGAATCCAAACGGCTCACCGAACTCGGTGAGCAGCATAAGCTGAAGGAGGCGCGCGAACGCGCCGGGAAGATCGAACAGATACCCTGCACAATTTCCGTTAAAGTCGGTGAAGAGGACAAATTATTCGGATCGGTTACGGCGCAGGAGATAGCCGAGTTTCTCTCCAAGGAGGGGTTCGATGTGGAGAAGCGCCAGGTCGATCTCGACGAACCTATCCGGCAGCTTGGCGTCTACGCCGTTACCATCAGGCTGTACCGGGATGTCTCCGCCCGTCTGAAGGTCTGGGTTGTGAAGGAGGAACAGCAATAATCAGCGCTTTACCACCGAAAGAGAGGAATTGACCTTATGGTCCTGCATGGATGTTACGTTGCGATCGTCACCCCGTTCACCGAAAAAGGCGAGGTCAATGAAGAGGCGCTTCGATCGCACGTAGAATTTCTGATCGAAAAAGGAGTCGCTGGCGTCGTACCCTGCGGCACGACCGGCGAATCGGCGACTCTTTCGTGGGAAGAGCACAACCGTGTCGTTGATATCGTGATCGAGCAGGCCAGGGGGCGCGTGCAGGTTATTGCGGGCGCCGGTTCCAATAATACGGCGGAGTCCCTTGCAGCGGCCCGGCATGCGTGCGAAATAGGGGCCGATGCGATTCTGAGCATCACCCCCTATTACAACCGTCCGACCCAGGAAGGGCTCTACCAGCATTTTGCCGCCATTGCCACGCAGGTTGAAATTCCTACGGTGGTTTATAATGTACCGTCGCGCACGAGCGTTAACCTGTTGCCGGAAACGGTTGAACGGCTTTGCTCCTTTAAGAATATCGTTGCCGTGAAGGAAGCCTCAGGGTCAATTGTTCAGGTTTCGGAAATTCACCGCCGATGTGGTGAACGACTTACCATCCTTTCCGGCGATGATCCGCTCACGCTTCCCATACTGGCCTGCGGCGGCAAAGGGGTTATCTCCGTGGTCGCCAATATCGCACCGGAAAAGATGATTGCCCTGATCAAAACCTTTACGGCGGGGGAGACGGCCAAGGCGCTTGCTCTTCACGAGGAACTACTCCCCCTTTCGCAATCCATGTTTATTGAAACCAACCCGATTCCGGTGAAAACCGCCATGAATCTCCTGGGGATGAATGCCGGCCCGTTGCGCCTGCCACTGACGTCGATGTCCGAGCGCAATAAACAGGAGCTTGCCAGCGTATTACAAAGGTGTGGATTTTCGACCCGATAAAAAAGGATGGTTCAGTGCCGCTCCCGATTATTATTAACGGCGCTCTGGGAAAAATGGGTAGTGAAATAGCGCGAGCGATTTGCTCCGACGACCATTTTTCTATTGGGGCCGCAATTGAGCGGACGAACCACCCTCAGCTCGGCGAAGATTATGGACTTTCACTAGGTAAAGGCTCTCTGAATATTCCGCTCACTGCCGCCGTCGACGGAGATGCGGCGGGAACCGCCGTTGTCATCGATTTTTCTTCACCGCAATCAACAGCTGCGTTTCTGACGCTGGCCTGCATAAACAAAATGCGGATCGTGGTCGGTACGACCGGCCTCTCACCGAACGATTATGCATTGGCTGAAAGAGCCGCCAAAAGGTCGGCGATTCTGGTCAGCCCTAATATGAGCGTAGGCGTCAACCTCCTGTTTTCACTTACCGAACTGATCAGCGCCCGCCTGAAAGATGACTTCGATATTGAAATCATTGAAGCGCATCACCGTTTTAAAAAAGATGCGCCAAGCGGCACCGCCCGCCGACTGGGAGAAATCTGTGCGGAAGCGGTCGGTCTTCCCTATAATCGGGCGATACGCAATGGACGCTCAGGCATAGAGGCCAACGATCGGCCGAAAAACGAAATCGGCATGCATGCCGTACGGGGCGGCGATATCATTGGCGACCATACCGTCCTCTTTGCCGGCATGGGCGAGCGCATAGAGCTGCGTCATATGTTGCATAGCCGCACCAGCTTGGCGAGAGGGGCGCTGATCGCCGCCCGATGGCTTGCAGATCAGGAACCGGGATATTATTCGATGTGCGATGCGCTGGGCATGTAGCAGCCTGCACCGTCGAAAGTTCGCTGTTTTCCAAAGAGGCATCCGGGTGATGGGTAATGGTATGGTTGACAGAATAACAGCAACGACAATTCTCCTTCTGTTCTGGGCCAGTGGTGCTTTGCAGGCTCAAACGGTAAATAATGCTGGAACGCATGATTCTACCGTCAATGCGACAAAAGCGCCGGCGGCTCAGGTCGAGGATAATCTGAACCTCGATGATAGCGAGACCGTCCTGGCGCCGGTTAAAAAAACCTCGGCTTTGGCTCCTGTTGCGGACACGGTAAAAAATCTTCCTTCCTCCGGTCCCGGTACCGCGCTGCCGGCAGCACCTGCGACAGTCCATGTAGCGCCGGCGCACAATACCTCCGCGGCCTCGGCTCCAACTGCTGATACGGTAAAAAATCCTTCTTCTCCAGGTGCGGGGCTCCCCGTCGTACCTGCGTCTGCAGTGTCGCCACAAGTGGGAAAAACCACGGCAACAGTAATAGATTCCTCCAATAAAGCCGGTGACGAAAATTTGATTCTTGAAGGCGGGGAGGAGGATCTCCTCGATCAGGCGAAAATTGCCCAGAAGAAAGCTGCGGAAGCCAAAATAAACGCCTCGGTTTCCGACTCTGCACATGGCGCCCAAAACCCGGCGACCTTGCCTTCAGGCACGGCCAGCCAGGCAAAAGGTCCATCTACGATTCCAACACCCGGCTCACTGACCATTCCAAACACCCAAGCCGCTCCGGCAGCCGAGCTTCCTGTTCCTGCGACCATTGAACAAGTGCATTCACTGAATTTTGCGAGGAATTTGAAGGAGTATCGCTCTCCGAAACTCGCCATGCTCATGTCCCTGATCCTGCCGGGATCGGGCGAATTGTATGCGCAGTCCGACATCTGGGCGGCGGGATTCGTTGTTGCAGAGGCCGCGCTTATCGCCACCGGCGCCTCCCTGGCTTCAACGGCTACTAAAAAGAAACAGGCAGCTTACAGCTATGCTAATAAGCATTATTCCGATTCCGCCATGATACACTACTTGGACAGCCTTCATGCGTATTTGCACGCAAAAGGCGAGGACACACTTTTCTATCAAGCGATTTTCACCGATACTTCAGACCAGACTTTTCTCCAACAGGCCGGCACCAAAAGCAGCACCTATTACAGCCTGATCAACGGGGGTCAGACGACGCCGTTCATCAGAGGGTGGGACGATGTGACTCCCGCTAATTTTACCAGTCAGGGCTTCCAACTCAACTCCATGGATTCGACGAAATACGTTGTTTATTCCTCGGCCGCTGGTAATCCCGACTCCTCATATCTTTTGAAACTTGTCAGCGATAGCACTTCATTGCTCTTTGGCCAGTCGGCGCACCAGCAGGTTTACAATGGGATGATCCAGAACTCCCTGCAATGGTCGAATTATTCGCGCAATGTCTTTCTTACGCTTATTGTCAACCATATCGTCAGCGCGATTACTGCCGGCATTCTCGCCAAAAAACATAACGATGAGCTTCTCGGCCAGCAAAGTTTCTGGCAACATATCGGCGTCGATGTCAGCTATATCAACACTGGATCACAAACCGTACCCGCGTACGCGTTGCAGGTGAAATTTTGAAAAGCTCGATTGTTGTCACGTTTCTTTTACTCTGCGGTCTGCTGCTGCGGCATGATCTCCAAGCCGAACCGGTAACGGAAACGCCTGTTGCAACTGACAGTGTCGATCTTTTCGCCCATACGCAGGAGCCTCAGAAATCGGCAGCGCTTGCCATGGCGGCATCACTTATTCTTCCGGGTAGTGGGCACGAATACCTCGGACGAGACCAATCGGCTCTCGCTTATATCTCGGTTGATGTCGCGGCGATATTCGGTTTTTTCTTCTGCATGAATTACTCACAGAAATTAACCGAAGATGCGGAAGGATACGCCTGGCTCCACTCGGGTGCTCAGGCGCCGGCTTCCAATACCGCTTACTGGAATGCGGTGGGATCGTTCTGGAATACCCAGGCGTATAATACGACTATGAACCTCAACCGCACACCCAACCTGGAAATAACTTCCCCTAATCAAGTATGGCAATGGGATGACCAATCATCGCAGGATCGCTTCAACTCGCTTCTTTCCTCATCGCACAAGTTTCAAGTAGTCGGAGACTTCATGCTCGGCGCCATGGTAATCAATCGCGCCCTCGCGTTCATCGATGTGCGCGCCTACACCCGTAATCTCAGGATTAAACCTCAGGTCAGTATTTCACCGCAGTCAATAGACCTCTCTCTCTCGGCATCATTTTAGAGCCTGCTTCTCTTGTAGTATATTCAAATTGCCACCACCCCTTGTGGTCGCATGTGGATTATCAACAGCATTATGTCAAGGAGAGACCGATGCGGTGCCCATTTTGCGGTTCTGAAAAAGATCGTGTAATCGATTCACGTTCCAGTAAAGATGGCGAAGCGGTGAGGAGGAGGCGACAATGCCTGCATTGCAGCGAACGCTTTACTACCTATGAATACATCGAAAATGTATCGCTTACCATCATTAAAAATGATAAACGTCGCGAGCCCTACGACCGTCAGAAGCTTATGCAGGGAATCACCGCCGCCTGTAAAAAACGTCCCATCAGTATTAAAAAAATAGAGAGCATCGTGGAAAAAATCGAGCGTAAGCTCGATAAGCTTGGAAAGATGGAGGTTCCCAGCGCCGCCATCGGGAAAATGGTGATGACGGAGCTCTACGAACTCGATGAGGTCGCCTATGTCCGGTTTGCGTCGGTATATCGCAAATTCAAGGACGTCAGCGATTTTATCGATGAAGTTAAAGGGTTCGAGTCGAAAGCCGAGCCAGTTGCCCGGAATAAAAAATAACGATGATTATTGCGTCCCATAGAAGGCAGGTAGCGGTGGTACGTTTCATCTGATCACATCGCTTTGAGCCTTACAAAGATGCAAAGAAAGGTTTCAGGCGGTTTCAAACTTCAATAATACTGCCGGATTGGACTCTCTCGTCAAAAAAATCCTCTTTGAAATAAAAAAAACCCTGATCGTCCTCGGAATAAAACTCTTTTAACTCTTCATCGAAAAAACGTCGCAGTGCAGCTTCCCTCGTGTCCCCATCGATCACGCGATGGCGGATGATCGGACTATTTTTTGCGGGGACAACGAATGCAATTGCAAATTTCGACATATATCTTTCTCTCCCATGCGTTTTGTTACCGGTTAGGCAAATTAATTCTTATCCATGTAAAAATAAGTTATTGGCACATAATTCAAAGGGAAAAACCTTGAGGGGGATTATCCACTTGATGGTGATTGGCATCAAATACGAGGGCGGATCACAAAAATACCACATGTTAACGTTGCGAGAATACGATCGCTTGCCGAACGCGGGCATCGCGAGCGCTTTCACGGGAGAGGGTGAGCACAAGACGCTCCATCCAGCGTTTTCAGGGACGGGGAGGCTTTTGCCACAGAGAACCGCGAAGCGAGTCTCTCACAAAGAAAATTGAAAAATGCGACATGAATTATTCAGGAAATCCCGAACGCTTCCTCCGCAATCTCTTTCAGCTCCCCAGTTCCCTTTGCTCTGAATATCCGGTCGCGAAAAATTGCGGCATGCGGCGATCCCTTGAGGAACCACGCCGTGTGCTTGCGCATTTCTTTTGTCGCAAAATGTTCGCCGTACATTTCGCGGAAGCGTGCGATGTGAACCAGAAGCTCTCTTCCTCGCTCAGCAGATGAGGGGAGCTGAACGGGGTCGCCCTTCAGCGCCGCTTTGATCTGGCCGAAGAGCCAGGGATTACCCACCGCGCCCCGGCCGATCATGAGGCCGTCACACCCGGTTTCGCGTAGCATGCAAAGCGCATCGTCGGCGGTCCGGATATCGCCGTTGCCGATGACGGGGATCGATGTAGCATTTTTTACCAGATGTATCCGTTCGAGGATCGCCTCGCCCGAGTAGCGCATGCTCTTAGAACGTGCATGAACCATGATAGCACGTGCGCCGCTTCCTTCAGCAATGCGGGCGTACTCTTCGTCGATCCACTCTCCGGTGTTCCATGCAGAACGGATTTTGACGGTGAGCGGGATGGCGGTTGCCGCAGCCATGGCTGAGACGATCGCTTCGAAGAGTTTCGGGTCCTTCAGGAGAGCGGCGCCGCCATTCCGTGAAACGACTTTTGGGACAGGACAACCGGCATTGAGGTTGATGAAATCCGGCATGAACATCGATTCCACCATTGAAGCGGCGGCGGCAAGTCTTGTGGGATCGGCTCCGAAGAGTTGAATCCCGATGGGTCGCTCGGATTCATCAAAAGCACAAAGCCGTAAAGTCTGCTTGCCGCCCCGTAACAATCCTTCCGCGCTTACCATTTCGCTGACGACCGTATCGGCCCCGAATTTTTTGGCCAGACTTCGGAATATTGTTTCGCTGATTCCTGCCAACGGCGATAGATAAAGCGAAGTACCCTGAAAATTCATTCAATAAAAATACATACAAAGTGACAGTAACCACTTGCGCGATTGGCACTGCCGGCATATATTTTGCATTAACTTGTACGCACAAAACAGACCATCGCCGGAAGATCAAAAGGGGAATGATGAAATTTTTTGAGAATGTATCGTTTCCGAAGCCTCCGCTTGTCCTTGCTGCATGGCCCGGCATGGGAAATGTGGGGCTTATTACTATTGATTTCCTTCGTCGGAAAATGGAGGGCCGACCCTTTGCGGATATCGATATGCGGCCGTTTTTTTTCCCTGATTCGATCATGGTGAAGGGCGGTATTGCCCAGTTTCCCGATCTTCCTACGAGCCGCTTCTATTATACATACAATCCCGATTGCATCATCTTCGAGAGTGACGCGCAGGTCGGCGGATGTGACGGCTTGGTGCTCATCAAACTGTTTCTCGACGTCATCAGCCGCTTTGAAGTAAAGCAGATTTTTACCTTTGCAGCATTTGCTCAGTCGATGTCCTATCGTAATCCCTCACAGGTGCTCATCACGTGCAACGGCGAAACGATGCTCACGCGAATCAAAGATTTAGAAGTGGTGCCCATGCCCGATGGGTTTATCGCCGGTTTGAACGGGTTGCTGCTGGGAGAGGCATCCGCGCGCAATATCGAAGCGGGCTGTCTGCTCAGCACCATCCCGAGTTATGCGATGAATTTTTCCTATCCCAAGGCATCGCTTGAATTGATACGGACAATTTCGCGGCTCAACAGTTTCACCGTGGATACCGGCGAACTCGAAGAAAGCGTCGATGAGACCGACCAGCAGTTTGCCATGATTGAGGAACGCATCCGGGAATTTTTCCCCTCTGTTAACAAGGAGGATGATGAGGAAATTGCCGCGATCGAGGAGGAGAAGGTGCCTCACTATGTAATGGAAAAAATCGAACGGCTTTTCCTGGATGCGCGTCGCGACCGGACCCGTGCCTCGGAACTTAAAAAAGAGCTTGATCGGTGGAATCTGTTCGAACTTTATGAAGACCGTTTCCTTGATCTCTTTGAGGATGATAAAAAGGATCAGAAAAATAGTCTTTAAAAAATTGGACTGGTACTATGGCTCTTCACTATCAGTTCATCTGTTCCGTAAAATACTTCCCCGTAAAGCATGCGGTGCAGAAGTTTGCACGTTCTTCCGGTTTGAACACCGAGAGCATGGAGTTGATCGAGAGATAGCCGAGGGAGTCCGCGCCGAGGTAGGCACGGATGTCTTCGACACTTTGCGATGAGGCGATGAGCTCCTCTTTGGTCGGCATGTCGATGCCGTAAAAGCAGGGGCACAGGATCGGCGGAGAGGAAATGCGCAGATGGATCTCTTCGGGCTTCGCGGTTTTGATGAGGCTGACGAGTTTTTTCAGCGTCGTTCCCCGGACAATGGAGTCGTCGACAAGAACAATTTTCTTTCCTTTTAGAACTCCCTTCACCGGATTGAATTTGATGCGAACATTGAGGTCTCGTGCTGATTGCAGCGGGTGGATAAATGTGCGTCCTACGTAATGATTGCGGATGAGCCCGATGTCGTACCCGATCCCGGACTCTTCGGCAAAGCCGAGCGCCGCAGTGGTGGCCGAGTCTGGGATGCCGATCACTTTGTCCGCGCCCGGGGCCGGGTGCTGAATTGCAAGCTGGTGGCCGAATTTGCGGCGGATTTTATCAACATTGTGGCCGAAAGCGAAACTGTCGGGGCGTGAAAAGTAGATGTATTCGAAGATGCAGTGAGCGTGGTTCTTTACGTTCTCAAAAAGCGGTATTGTAACACTCGTGAGTCCCGATTCATCGATCCGGACCATCTCCCCAGGTTCGATCTCGCGTACGAATGCAGCTCCCACCAAATCGAACGCGCAGGTTTCGGAGGAGAGAAGCCACGTGTCGCCGATTTTACCGAGGACAAGCGGCCGAACACCGCGCGGGTCGCGCGCGCCATAAAGCGCACCCGGAGTTAGAAACAACATCGAATAGGCCCCCTGAATGAGCGAAAGCGCTTCAAGGATCATGGCGTCGATTGTCGGCCGCTTGGAATGGGCGATGAGGTGCATGATCACTTCGGTGTCGGTCGTGGACATGAAGATAGAGCCGTCCTTTTCCATCTGGCGCTTGAGCGGCATGGCATTGGTCAGGTTACCGTTGTGCGCACCGGCGATCTGGCCGGCCTTGAACTTGATCAAGATCGGCTGGGCATTGACGAGCGTGGAGGATCCGGTGGTGGAGTAGCGGTTGTGGCCAACTGCATGGATGCCCGGCAATTTCGAGAGGGTGTCTTCAGAACCGAAGACCTGCCGCACGAGCCCCATTCCCTTGTGCTGAATGATGGTCTTGGAATCGCTCACTGCGATACCGCAAGACTCCTGGCCTCGGTGCTGAAGCGCATAGAGGCCAAGATAAGTAATTTCAGCGGCGTTGGGGTGGTTATAGATCCCAAAGATGCCGCACTCTTCATGCATATCAGAAAGAATCATAGTAGTAGTACAATCCCTTACCTTTCTTCCTACTCCGGCAACCATGCAATAATCTTCAAATTCAATTTATTATCGCAAAATATACTGCATAAAGCTATAAAACAAATCATATATAAGGTTCCCCTTCCGCTGCTGCTTTTTTTCATCCCTATAGGTCTATACGCAGACATAGCTATACATATTTATTTTTTATGCTACCTTTGTATTCTTCAGGCTTGCCGCTACGAAATCCCGGAACAATGGATGTGGATCAATGGGCCGTGACTTGAACTCCGGATGGAACTGCACTCCTACGAACCAGGGGTGATGCTTGAGTTCAACAATTTCCACCAGCATGCCGTTGGGAGAAATGCCGGAGAGCATCATGCCTGCTTTCTCGAACAGCTTCCTATAGTCGTTATTGAATTCGTAGCGATGGCGGTGGCGTTCGCTGATCTGATCTTTACCGTACGTCTTCCTAACGAGGGAGCCCTTGACAAGGTCGCAGGGAAAGGCGCCCAGCCGCATGGTGCCGCCGAGGTTCATGACCTTTTTCTGCTCATCCATGAGGTGGATGACCGGATTTTTCGAATTCGGATTGTTTTCAGTGGTGTCGGCATCGGGAAGCTTCAAGACATTTCGCGCTATTTCGATGACCGCCATGTGCATGCCGTAACAGATGCCGAAGTAGGGAATTTTATTTTCGCGGGCGTACTTGACAGCAAGTATCTTGCCCTCCACGCCCCGGCCGCCGAAGCCACCGGGCACCAGAATGCCGCCTATTCCTGCAAGAATCGCCTTCGCTCCCTTTGCTTCAATCTCTTCCGAGGAGACCGAGCGTATTAACACGCGCGCCCCGACGGCTGCGCCGCCGTGATGGAGCGACTCGCGAATGGATTTATACGCATCGAGCAGCTCGCAGTATTTGCCGACGATGGCGATTTCCACGTGGTCCTCCGCGTTTATGATGCGATCAACATACTCTCGCCACGCCCGCAGGTTCCGCCGACCGGCGCGGAGTCCGAGTGCATCAATGATCAAGGTATCGATATCCTGCGATGCAAATTCGAGAGGGAGTTCATAGATGGTATTTTCCACATCGATCGCCTCGACTACCGCCTCCTCATCAACATTGCAGAAGAGCGAAATTTTCTCCCGCACCTCTTTGTCGAGATGCACTTCGGTCCGGCAAACGATCATATCCGGGATGATGCCGATCTCGCGAAGCCTACCAACCGAGTGTTGCGTGGGTTTGGTTTTCACCTCACCAGCCTTATGCAGGTAGGGCACGAGGGTCACATGGATGAAGAAACAGTTGGTACGCCCTTCCGCTGCCCTGAAAAGCCGAAGCGCTTCGAGAAAGGGGAGGCTCTCGATGTCGCCTACCGTTCCGCCAATTTCGCAAATCACCACATCAACCTCTGGTGTAACGACTGACCGGATCGAGTCGCAGATCTCGGCAGTCACGTGAGGCACGACTTGCACCGTACTGCCGAGATAGTCGCCACGGCGTTCCTTCTTGATAATAGAATCGTAAATACGGCCCGAAGTAAAGTTGCAGTTTCGGTTGGTCTTTGCGCCGGTGAACCGCTCATAATGGCCCAGATCAAGATCGGTTTCCGCACCGTCGTCGGTAATGTAGACCTCTCCGTGTTGATACGGGTTCATAGTGCCGGGATCAACGTTCAGATAAGGGTCGAATTTTTGATGGATAACGCTGAGTCCCCGCGATTTAAGCAGAAGTCCGATCGATGCCGCCGTTATTCCCTTTCCAAGGGACGAAACCACGCCGCCGGTGACGAAGATGAATTTTGCCATAGTTTAGAAATCTCCCCTGAACGGGAAAGCGTGTATGCGAGTATGCATAAAAGCAACGACATATATGTGGGAAAAACGAGAAAACAAAAAGGACAAACAAACAAATTGATGCATAAAAATAACCACCGTTCAATTGATCGATCTTCGAAAAATATCGTACTTCTCTACGCTTCTCCCTAATAATGGGATAGGGGAATTGTCGTGAGATAATATCAACACTCAAGCACCCATCTGGGATTGGCTCCTACAGAACATCAACAATAAGGCTCAGAAACGTCTTTTCCCCCTTCATCCCCACATCTTCCGTCGCCACTCCACGTCTCTGCGCAGGTTAACTTGGGGAATGCTGCCGGAGTTGCAATACTCCTGAATAGTTTTAACTGAAAAGCCGATTCGTTCGAGTGAGTCCATACCGGAGAGCGCCGCCTGAGCGCCTTCGAGGGTGGTGATATAGGTAACGCCGTTGGTTACCGCGGCGCTGCGAATCGGCTTGGAATCGATTTTTGATTTCTTATCCGAGGGCACGTTAATGATCATGTCAATCTCGCCGCCTTTGATAAGATCGATAATATCCGGTTTCCCTTCGCCGATCTTCTGTACCATTTTGACATTGATGTTGTTTGAACTCAGGACGCGCCACGTGCCTTCCGAGGCGTAGATGCGAAAACCCATGGCAGCGATGATCTTAGCCATGAAAATGATGTTGCGTCGCATGCTATTTCGCACACTGATAAAGACTGCGCCGTCACGCGGCAGATTGTTGCCGGCCGCCTCCTGCGATTTTGCAAAGGCAAGGCCGAAGTCCTTATCGAGTCCCATGACTTCGCCCGTTGATTTCATCTCCGGTCCGAGGATGATGTCCGCGCCCGGAAATTTAGCGAAGGGCAGCACCGACTCCTTGACAGCAAAGTAATCAATCTGACGCTCAATCGCCTCTTCGAGCGTAGCGAGAGTGCGTCCTGCCATGACCTTTGCCGCGATCTTTGCCCACGGCGTGCCCATGGCTTTACTCACAAACGGGACGGTTCTCGATGCACGGGGGTTTACCTCAAGGACGTAGATAGTCTCTTCTTTAATGGCAAACTGGATGTTGAGCAGTCCGATCACGCCGAGTTCACGCGCTATTTCGAGCGTTACGCGGCGGATCTCCGCCACAAGATCCCCCGAGAGGGTGTGGGGCGGCAGCACGCAGGCGCTGTCTCCTGAATGGATGCCCGCCTCTTCGATATGTTCCATGATGCCGCAAATCATTATCTGCGAACCGTCGGAGATGGCGTCCACATCGACCTCGATTGCGTCGGCAATGAATTTATCGACCAGCACCGGTCGGTAATCGGCTTCGGCCCATGCCTCGTCAATGAAACTCTGCAGCTCCTCGTCGTCATACACAATCCGCATCGCGCGGCCTCCAAGGACAAACGATGGCCGGATGAGGACCGGGTAGCCGAGCTCGTGGGCAACCTTGAGCGCCTCTTCGGTGGAGCAGGCCATGCCGTTGGGCGGCTGATTGAGTCCGAGCTTTCGGATCATAGTCGCGAACTCGTCACGGTCTTCCGCACGCCGGATTGAGGCAACGCTTGTACCGATGATCGGCGCGCCGGCGGCTTCGAGCCGTTCAGCCAAGTTGAGAGGCGTCTGGCCGCCGAACTGGACGATTACGCCAGATGGTTTCTCGCAGTCGATAATGTTCATAACGTCTTCAAAGGTCAGCGGTTCGAAATAGAGCTTGTCCGAGGTATCATAGTCGGTACTCACGGTCTCCGGGTTGGAGTTGACCATGATCGACTCTAACCCCATCTCTTCGAGCGCATAGGAGGCTTGGCAGCAGCAGTAGTCGAACTCGATTCCCTGGCCAATCCGGTTCGGCCCGCCGCCAAGAATAATAATTTTCCTTCGGTTCGAAGGGGCGCTCTCGTCCTCTTCTTCATAGGTGGAGTAGTAGTAGGGCGTGTAGGCTTCGAACTCCGCGGCGCAGGTGTCGACCAGCTTATAGGTGGGGATTACCCCGATCTTCTTGCGCAGGTTGCGGATCGATAGCTCGTCAGTTTTCAGCAGAGTCGCAAGCTGGGCGTCGGAAAAGCCCATGCCCTTCGCCTGTTTGAAGAAAGCCTTCAGCTCATCCGCGTTTTTTTTCAGCACTTTCGTCGTTATGGTTCTTTCGAAATCGACGATATCTTTCATATTATTGATGAACCAGGGATCGATCATTGACGAGCGACAGATTGCTTCGACGCTGATATTCCGATCAAGCGCTTGCCGAATCAGGAATAGCCGGTCGGCCTTCGGCGTCGCGAGCGCCGTGAGAATCTCATCGTCGGTCCGTTGCGGCATGATCACGCTCTCAAAGCCTTTGCGCTTGATTTCGAGCCCGCGCAGCCCCTTCTGCAGCGCTTCCTTGAAAGTGCGGCCGATCGCCATGGTTTCGCCCACCGATTTCATCTGGATGCCGAGAGTCGAATCGGCTTCAGGGAATTTTTCAAAGGTGAATCGTGGAATCTTGACCACGCAGTAATCAATGGTTGGTTCGAATGATGCCGGCGTTTCGCGGGTGATGTCGTTGCGAATCTCGTCAAGCGTGTAGCCGACCGCGAGTTTTGCGGCAAACTTTGCAATAGGAAAACCGGTCGCTTTGCTCGCCAAGGCTGAGCTGCGGCTGACGCGCGGATTCATCTCGATTACTACCATGCGGCCAGTGTCCGGATGGATGGCGAACTGGATGTTCGATCCGCCGGTTTCCACGCCGATCTCCCTGATAATGGCGATGGACGCATCGCGCATGATCTGGTACTGCCGATCCGAAAGAGTCTGCGCGGGTGCAACCGTAATGCTGTCTCCCGTGTGGATCCCCATGGGATCGAGGTTCTCGATGGAGCAGATAATCACCACGTTGTCCTTACGGTCGCGCATGATTTCAAGCTCGTACTCCTTCCAGCCAATCACCGATTCCTCGATGAGGATTTCGTTGATCCGGCTGCAGTGTAGCCCGTACTGTGCGGCCCGGTTAAAGTCGCTCTCATCGTATACAATGCCGCCCCCTGTGCCGCCGAGGGTGAAACTCGGTCGGATGATGAGGGGGAAACCGATCTTCCGGGCGATCTCCCATGCCTCATCCATATTATAGGCAAAGGAACTTTTCGGTAGGTCCATGCCGATGGAGAGCATCGCTTTCTTGAATTCATGGCGATCCTCGGCCCGCTTGATCGCCTGCTCGTTTGCGCCGATGAGTTGCACATTATATCGTGCAAGCACGCCATTCTCTGCGAGCTCCATGGCCGTGTTGAGACCGGTTTGGCCGCCCATGGTAGGAAGGATGGCATCCGGCTGTTCGCGTTCGATGATCTTGGTAACGATCTCAGGGGTGATCGGCTCGATGTAGGTGCGATCGGCGGTATCCGGGTCGGTCATGATGGTGGCCGGGTTGGAGTTGACGAGGATAACCTCGAATCCCTCCTCGCGAAGCGCCTTGCACGCCTGGGTCCCGGAATAGTCGAATTCGCACGCCTGCCCTATGACGATGGGCCCGCTGCCGATAATCAGTATTTTTTTTATGTCGGTTCGTTTTGGCATGTCAAAAGCCTTGAAATGAGCGTATGCACGAAGGAAAAACTATATCGGCGAAAAAGAAACATTTGATATACGTAAATGAGGAAAACATAAATGCGGAACGACATCCTTTCCGCTCTTGCTTTTTCCATCTCTCTGCATAAACAGTTTTTCTTTCACCCTTTTTCCATCATTGCAACAAATTGCTCAAACAAATAACCGCTGTCGTGCGGACCAGGTGACGCTTCGGGATGGTACTGGACGCAGAACAGTCGGTGTTTATCGTCGGTCAGCCCCTCGCAGGTATTGTCGTTCAAATTACGGTGGGTCAGTTCGGCTCCGGTTTTTTTCAGACTGTCAATATTCACGCAGAACCCATGATTCTGTGAGGTGATCGCAATGTGGCCGTTTTTTTCGTTCCGCACAGGATGGTTGGTCCCGCGATGACCGAACTTAAGCTTATAAGTGGTGCCGCCAAGGGCGAGCGCCAGAAGCTGATGACCGAGACAGATGCCGAAAATCGGCCTTTTACCGATGAGACTTTGAATGGTCTGGATTCCGGGAGTCACTGCCGCCGGATCGCCTGGACCATTCGAAAGAAAAATACCGTCTGGATTGAGCGCGAGCACCTCGTCTGCGCTGATATGCGATGGCACGACGGTCACGCGGCAACCCATAGTCTCGAGGATTCGGAGAATATTGAATTTTATGCCGAAGTCGAACGCTGCAACATGATACTTGAAATCGGTGCCGCCTTTACCTCGCGTTGAGTTCCATTCCCACGGTTTTGGGCAGGTAACGGCAGTTGTGAGATCGAGCCCTACGAGCCCACTCCAAACACGCGCCTTATCTACAAGGTCGTCTCGTTTGGGCGCACTCTCTCCCGCCCATATGACCGCCTTCATCGCACCCCGCACCCGCAGATGCTTGGTGAGCATCCGAGTGTCGATCCCTTCCACTCCCACAATATGGTTCTCGATCAGGTACTGAGCGAGCGTCTTCTTTGAGGTAAAATTCGACGGATAGCGACACGCTTCTTTCACCACGAAGCCCGATACCTGAACGCGCGCCGACTCCACGTCGTGCTCGTTCACGCCGTAGTTGCCGATGAGCGGATAGGTCATGGTCACGATCTGAGAGGCGTAGGAAGGGTCTGTGAGCACTTCCTGATAGCCGGTCATGCTTGTATTGAATACTGCTTCGCCGACCGCTTCGCCAGCCGCGCCGAAGGACCTGCCTTGAAAAACGGTCCCGTCTTCAAGTGCAATACAACCTCTCACAGGGCCCTCACTCTCAGGAATTCCCGGCAGGATTCCGGTGCAAATTTGTCGCAGTACAACACGAAGACATCTTCTCCTTCGCTGATGAAGGGGAAGAGTTTCATTGATGTCGCCATGAAGTGACTAGTACTTCTCAGGGTGTAATGTGGAAGGAAACTCGAGTGAAACCATATTCTGGCCCTCATCTTAATCTTTTTAGAATATACTATGTTCGTTATTCATTCGGCTAACGGCAAAAGCCGGTTGAGGGAGATAAAATTGGCACTGATGAAAATTTGACGATTACATCGTGCAATATAACATTTAAGGTGAGGGAACCGCTTCACGGTTTCCCCACTCGGGTCAAAGCTTCACCGCCATGTTCGCTTTCGGTGAATACCAGCAACTTTTCAAGGGCATACATTATTAATATTAATGTGCGAAACAAACTTGAATTTGAGAAAGTTTTTCAAACTGCTCAATAGGTCCAAATATTATTTTGAATTTTCCGTAAAATAATATTCATATGAATGATCGTGAATGGATTTTTTACGACACGTTTTACACAGAATTGGTAATGGTAACATTGAACCCATTAACATACTTTTTATCATACATTAGGCGGGGAAAGGAATGCACCGAATGAGTATTCCTACAAGGTTGCAAAATCGCCATGTGGGCCCTGTTTCTATCCTCTGTGCGCCAATTATTATGTGGGCGCTGCCGGTACTATTGTCGGGAAGTCAAAGTTTCACCGGACAAGATATGCCTTTTTATTTCTATCCGTTGATAAAAATCGGAATGAATCAATGGCTGCATGGTATGGTGCCACTATGGACGAACCTTATTCAGTGTGGCTTCCCGCTGCTTGCTGATGGGCAGGCAGCGCTTTGTTATCCTCTGCATCTGCTCGCAAACTTGGTTTTACCCGTGGTTTTAGCGGAGCATTGCTGTGTAGTTTTTCAGGTATTGCTCACCGCAATATTTATGTATGTATTTCTTTGCCATATTGGCCTCGACAGGTGGCCGGCAGTAGTAGGAGGGTGGATCTGGGTATTTTCCGGACCAATTCCCGCCAGTATGCAGTCTCCGGCGCTCAATGGAATGACGTGGTGGCCTTTATGGTTTTTTCTCGCCAATCGTTTTTCTTCAAATTTTGACTGGCGTACTGTGGCAATAACCTGTTTCATAATGGGAATGGGCTGGTTAGGAGGTTTTCCCCAAACCACTTTCTACGGCATTTTCGCTGCTTCGGCTTATTTAGTCTTTCTGCTTATTTTGAGAAATCGTAACCGTTGGAAAGCTTATATTCCGGTCTTGGGGGGGTGGGCTATTGCGGCGGTACTCAGCATGGGAGTTGCCGCAATTCAAATTATTCCTACGCTTGAAATGTCCGGATTATCCGTACGTTCAGGTGGGATCGATTACGCCTTCGCTACATTTGGATCAATGCCCCCAACCGGACTAGTCGGTCTCCTGATTCCCGATTGGGCAGAGCGTCTTTGCGCATATGGGCTTACCGGAGTAAATGTTTTCATGGGGTTTATCCCATTGTCTATGGTCCTAGTCTGTTTTGAGAAGAGAATGCATAAACGCACCCTGTTTTTTATCGGATTGATAATCGCCGGCTGGTTGATGGCGTCCGGAAAATATAATCCGCTTTATAAGATCATCTCTGCATTGCCGGGTTTTAACTTTTTCCATAATCCGTACCGTTTTTTTTACTGGTCATATTTTGGCCTTGCCGTTCTCAGTGCGGTAGGATTTAACCGGTTTCACGCAGCCGTCCAAGGTAGTTCTGTGGAAATTCGCAGAATGATTGTAAGACTTTCCGGAACTCTCGGCGTTTCGCTTGGTATTTGCGCTGGGGGCATCCTTGTTTTCCGTTGTGAAAAAAATACGATTGCAAAAATGGCCCTAAGGCAAGCGCAATCTTTAATGATAAACCACCCCTATAAGATGCAACATATTGACTACTATTCGGCAAAGATTAATAGAATGGTTGCAGATATTGCCGCCGCGTTGAATCCAGTAAACAGCAGCTATCTTATCGCAATTTTACTGGCCTGCGTCGCTATTGTATTTCTTGCCGCTGGGTTGCGGCGACCGCGATTGCATCCCCTGATAAGCACTGCGCTCATGGCGCTTTCATTGATAAATATTACGGAATTCTGGAGTATCCTGCATAACCGTCCGAATATGAATAATTTCAAGCCGCCGCAACTGGCGAATTATTGTTCAAAACAGAACGGGCTTTTCCGAATTTACACTATGCGCTCACAAGAAGATTTAATACACGTGTACTATGATTCGTACGACCGCCTGGATCCTAATTACAACATGCTTTATAACGTTGCTCAGGTCGGCGCATATTCCGCTCTGGGATCATATCGGTATTTCAAACTTTTAGGATCATTGGGAAGTGTTAATCTGGCTTTCGGCACTCCGCCTGTTACGGAAACCGCCGTAAGAAACGGATTCCCGGTTTTAAACCTATGCAATGTCCGGTATGTTACCAGTACCACGCGCCTCAGTATCCCCGGATTAACTCAGGAACCGTTTGACTCATTTTTTCTTTACAGAAATGATTCTATGATGCCGCGTGCCTTCGTCGTTCCCAAAGCGATAATTATACCTGATCCTGAATCGTTGCTTGATTCATTGCATTCGACGGGCTTCGATCCCCGGGCCGGAGTTTTTCTGGAATCGGTGCCGCAAACCCGAATAGTGACCGGCATTCGATCCATTCCTAGAATTTCATCTTATAATGATCAACATATTTCCATGGAAGCGGATGGCCCTGGTTGGCTGGTATTGACGGATTTGTTTTATCCGGGCTGGAAATCGCGGATTGATGGCCAGGAAACGTTGGTTTATCGGGGAGATTATGTTTTTCGGACCCTGCTGCTTCCGGCAGGGCGGCATCACGTGGAGTTTTACCTGGAAGCACATTCATTCCGTAATGGAGCCATCATTTCAGCTATATCGGTTTGCATAATGTCGATAATATTCTGCTTCGGCTTGTTTATAGCGGAACATAGAATGAAAAGGTTACACTGTTTGAAAATGTAACCTGTATACTGATGTCCCCGTAAGAGCATCGCGACGACAAGGCCAGAACACTCGGATTTTACTATTGGTTTATCTTTCCCCACTCTACCACTTCTCGGTAGGAAAGCGTACCGCCGAAGATGTCGAGCGCGCTTCCGACCGTAACATCGACCTTTCCCCGTCCTGCACGCCGGACAACTTCGAGGTCGGGAAGGGATCTGACACCGCCGGCGTAGGTGACCGTAATCGGCGACCAAGCCGCGAGCAACCGCACAAACTCCTCATCGACCCCCTGCCGTTTTCCCTCCACTTCCACCGCATGCACAAGGAATTCATCGCAGTGGGCGGCGAGATCTTCCATTATTTTCTTCGTGAGTGTCACGCTGGTCGGCGTTTGCCACCGGTCGCAGGCTACAATGTAGTTATTTTCACTCTTACGGCAGCTCAGGTCAAGAACGAGTCTTCCTCTACCCACGGTTTTTTCGAGAAGACCGAGCCGCTCCCATTGAATTATTCCCTCCGAAAATACGTATGAAGTAACGATGACATGTGACGCCCCCGCATCGATAAACGAGGCTGCGGATTCGGCCATGATCCCGCCGCCGACCTGCAGGCCGCCTGGATACGCCGCAAGCGCCTCACGAGCCGCAGCTTCATTGCCGGGCCCGAGCATGATCACATGCCCGCCGCGCAGACCATCGTCACGATAAAGCGCTGCATAGTAGGATGACGGCCGGTCGGTCTCGAAATTCGTGACTAGGGCGATTGCCACGTTATCGGTCAGCGTGCTTCCGACGATCTGCTTGACTTTACCGTCGTGCAGGTCGATGCAAGGACGGAAAAGCATGAGCGCTCCACATTAAAGTGTTCTTCCATTGGTCCTTTAGAAAAAATACGTTAAAAGCACAGGCTTACCGAAACATGAACGGAATTTCTTGAAGTTCCCAGTGAACTTTTACTTTTCAGAATTGATCAAATGAACATTAACATATGACTACCAGTGTCAAATTGATCCGGGCAATCATCAGAAACTGAAAATAGCCTGTCTATAAAAGGTAATTAAAATGGTAATCGAACATATCTTTGCAATTAGTTGTTACGTAGAGCATGTTTATCCATTTAGACAGATTCTGCATTTGAATATTAGCGTAGTAGAAACCTACCATAGGGAAGTTTTCCCACGTACCCGGAGAATATATGAAACCGGTTATGCATAGTTTTGCTGCGTTGTGTATGGTTTCACCATAATCTGAAAGGTTTTTATACACTTAATCATGCCCTCTTTAATAACCCGCTGTTTTTTGCATTTGCTCGATGATTGTTCCTGTGGCACGCTCTTTGCATATCATGAATATCAATGGTATCGAAACGATCTTGCAAGGTTAGTTTAAACATTTCATCAAGAAAGCGGAAAATTTTGACAACACTTAGTGCTCCAGAGTTGCGCTCACTATTCCTATAGAACCTAAAAAGCCAGAATATGTTCAACCCTCCAATCTGTTCCAGGGAATAAACGAAATGATAAGCAGAGTAAAATTTGCGTTAGGATTGCCCCAAAGGTAATTATGTCAAGAGCCCACTCAGCGGAGGTATATGGAGTACGTGCGCAAGGATTCGATAGGTAGTGGCAGCCAATCTATCCTGGCGAATATGTTGATACGGCCGGGCATTCTCAAACTCATCCATCAGTTCCTGCTTATCAACTATCAGATAGAGGATGTGTGGCAATTCTGGAATAATCATCTTCCCGGTTCGGGAAACAGCCAGCGTAATACTCGTCGTGCTTTTTTTAATACCATCTTACTATCCAATAAGGGTCTCCCGATCGATTATGTCATGAATGTTTTAACTGCTGTTGAATCCTTTTTGGTGAATCGGGAGGAAAGTTCAAGCGATTTTGCCAGGAAACTTTTTTGGAATATGGCGAATGCCGGGTATGGCAATTTTGCAAAAACTGTTTATTTCTGGCGTTCTACTTTAAGGAAAGATGGGTTGGGGAATGTTGATCTACGACATAAGATTTTTCAATCAAGTAATCGGACGTGCAGGTTTATCTGCCGTAATTTTCACTTTGAAATAGTGAAAGAATCAAACGATAGGGGCATCTTCAATGCGGTGTTTCTTTTTGCACTCAAAACCCATCGTGGATTGTTTTCGCCGTCATTTGACTGCGCGCAATGGGTCGGCGCGAGGGTGAAAACGCTGCCGCTTATGTTTGGGCTGCCTGAATATGACCAGGTTCAAATCATCAGCGACGTGCGGGAGCTGCACGAAATAGTGCCCGAAGGGACTCCTGTTACAGTAGAGAATTCCTACTCATCCATTTTGGGAGTAAAGGGGGAAAAAAAATCATTTCGTGAATTTGTTAACAGGATGGGCCTATCGAAGCTGCATGATAGTTTTAAGGCCATTCAAACGGAAGTGATGGAAGTTCTCGAAGATTACTACTGCCCGACGAGGAAACGGATCGTCCTTCATAAAGGATGCGTTTACGGAGCTCCCGTCTATCTTTTCAAGATTACTTATGCTGAATCAAAACCGCAGAATCCATGGGATGCCCTCGCTCACATTATAAAAACCTCTGCAAAGGAGAAAGAATTAGAAATTCGCATTAATGTTTTGCATGAAAAATTTCTCATGCAGGGAGGCCCATTATGCACATTCCTCTATGATAAACAATCCAATTGCCTGTTCCTTAATGGAAGACTTCTGAGCAGAAATATTCCAGCTAAAATTCTCAGCAAAATCATCCGACAATACCTTCTGGATGGAACCACTGAATTTGAACGACGTTGGCTGCTCAGCGACCCGGACATAGTTCGTGACCGGACCAATCCAAATCTGGAAAGACGTATTAGGCTGGTGCTGGCGGCATTTGAGCACAAATGCCGGCATTGCTGTTGCTTCAGCCGACCGACAAAAGGGATGATAAGGTTTATGCCAAAGGGGAACATTACCTTTAATGAACAATAAGAATAAAAATGAAGTCAGTTATTTCGATATCTCTGCGACCGCAGTTTTGAAAGCAGAGCATTTTGTTCGATGGATCAATATTAATGTTAACATTTAAGCATACTAAAAAAAACGAAATATATGTCAAAACTAATCTTGGGAAATGGACATTGCGCTGATCTCACGAATAGGGGCACTGTTGTGACAGTGCCTTCAAAAACGGGAGTTTATTGGATGAAACCTGAAGTTTTTCAGAATCCCTGAACAAATAACATTAATCTGACGAGAACCTGACATCTTTTCCCTATTTTTGTATCGCGAAAAGGTAAATACGGTTCTGAATAGTTATACATCCAGATTACCCTAAAAATCTCCGGAAAGTTTCCGACGCAAGGTGCGTAGTTCGCTATGCCATTGAAGCGGATGAGGCGAAATAGAATTTGATAGTGATTATGAAACAATATGGCATATAATTTGCTATGTTATTTCCTCACCTTAAAAGTACCTTGTAACGGTGAGGTGAGACGTTGTATTTATTATGCTTCGTGCAAAAAATTGAGGAATTTAGTGTTTCGTAGAGAGATGAGAGAGTAAGGGTGCGGGAATACTCTAAAATAAGAGGTAGATTATGGGATCTGTGGAGACAATGAGAGAAAAAATAAAATCTTTGGTTTCCGGGGATAAGCGTCCACCTGTTTTCCCTGATGTTTTAAATCATGAGGATTTTATGAATCTCCTCCGGCGGGAAAACAACCGAGCGGACCGAACTAACCATTCGTTCAGCGTTATCGTTTTTCATCCCGACGTAAAAAAGGAAAAATTGCATCAATATACCAACTTGATTAAGATACTTAAAAAAAGAATTCGCCTTTACGACAGCATTGGCTGGTTTGATGATGAAAGTATCGGTGTTCTTCTTCCCGAGACGTCAGAAGATAATGCGAATAAATTTGGTGTCGAAATTTACGGCTACTTGCAAAAAGGAGTGACTTATGAAATTTTATGAAACATACACCTACCCCCATCACGGGTTCTCACTTCAGGAAACTCACGGAGTTTCTATCAGGAATAGTGGTGTCATCGTACCGTTGCAGATACCATTCTGGAAGCGCGTTCTGGATATAGCGATTTCACTTACGTGCATCGCTTTTATCTTTCCTTTAGTTTTTCTTGTCGTAGCGCTCTTTATAAAGATGGTTTCACGTCGCGGTCCTGTCCTCTTCCGGCAGAAACGAGTGGGGGTTGGCGGCAAACCGTTTACTCTCCTCAAGTTCCGGACCATGCATTCCGGCGACAATGCCACGATGCACGATGCCCATATCAAAATTCTTATGGACTCCAATGCTCCAATGGTAAAACTTGAAGATTATCCCCGTATCATCCCGCTTGGAAAAGTGTTGCGCGCAAGTGGCATCGATGAGCTGCCGCAACTATTCAATGTTCTGTGCGGCGATATGAGCATCGTAGGGCCTCGGCCGTGCATACCCTATGAACAAGCAAAATACCTTCCGTGGCACCACCAGCGGCTCGATGTGCCTCCCGGCCTTACGGGACTTTGGCAGGTCAGCGGCAAAAACAGGTTGACGTTTCAACAAATGATGCGGCTCGACATCGCCTATGTCAGAAATATATCGTTATGGATGGATATAAAGATCATTGTTAAAACGCCTCTTGCAATTCTGCAGCAGGTTGGGGATGTTGTCAGTAAGAAAATCATAGGCATGCGTTCGGATGCATTAATCTCGAGAACATTCAGTGTAACTACCGATGCCGTGCAGGGGGGGCGATATGTTTCGGTTGCAAGTAGACGCATTACAACCCAAAAGATTTCTTTATGATGAATAAAATGATGAACAAAAAACTAACCATCGGCGTCATCGGCTGCGGGTACTGGGGACCGAATCTTATTCGTAATTTCAATTCCTTGGAGGGATCAAGGGTAAAAATTGTTTGCGACAAATCTGAGGAGCGGCTTGATCATATTTCGAATATTTACCCTTCCGTTCAGACCGCTACCGATGCCGAAACGCTGTTCAACGACTCCGAAATCGATGCCATTGCCATAGCCACCCCTGTTCACTCGCATTTTGCCCTTGCCAAAAAAGGCCTTGCTTCCGGAAAACATGTTTTCATAGAAAAACCAATGGCCTCCTCGACGGTCCAATGCAGAGAACTTAATTGCCTGGCGACGCAGAAAAAACTGACGCTGATGATCGGTCATACGTTTATTTATTCCGATCCGGTGAGAAAAATCAAGGAGATCCTCGACGCAGGCGAGATCGGCAATATTTACTATCTGAGTTCTCAACGACTCAATCTGGGACTGTATCAGCCGGACATCAATGTGGCATGGGATCTGGCAACTCACGATATTAGCGTTATCCTTTATTTATTTGGATCAATGCCGGTTTCAGTCAGTTGCCAGGGGAAAGCGCACATCACGCCGGGTATTGAGGATGTAACGGTTATTTCCATGGATTTCAGTGGCGGCGAATTTGCCGTGGTAACCAGTTCCTGGCTCGATCCTCACAAGGTGCGGAAAATGGTGGTCGTCGGGAGCGAGAAGATGATCGTTTACGATGATATTGAGCCTATGGAAAAGATCAAAATTTATGATAAGTGTGTCAAAAAACCGACGGAGTATGATTCGTATGGCGAATTCCCCTACGCCTACCATTATGGCGATGTCTTGACGCCTTACTTTAAAATGAGTGAACCGGTTCGAAACGAGTGCCTGCATTTTCTGGAATGCATCAAGAGAGAGGAAAAGCCTCTATCGAGCGGAAAAGAAGGTCAGGCGGTCGTTCAAATTCTGGAAGCGGCCTCTGAATCGCTGAGAAGAGACGATAAGAAGGTTATACTGGATGAGCTGTCGGATACTTCGGCAGTAATTCAAAATACCCCAACTGCAACGATCATGAAGGGTGTTTCGCAGGGGACGGTGGTAGCGGGGTAAAGTGAAGTTCGGAGTAAGCGGGTATTTTTTTATAAATTTCTGCACTTTTCAGGTGGAGTATTTAAGGGGTACCATAGATAGGTACCGCCGACAGGGTGGGGTGTATGCTTTCTTTAAAAAAATCTGGCTGAAGCGAAATTAAATGAACCACTTTAATTGTATTGCCGACAGCGTCAGATTGGGCGTTAACGTCCAACTGGCAAATTTTATTAATCTGTACGGCTGTTCCATCGGCGATAATACCAAAATCGGCGCTTTTGTCGAAATTCAACGGAATGCCAGTATAGGCCGGAACTGCAAAATTTCGAGTCATTCATTTATTTGCGAGGGTGTGCAGATCGAAGACGGCGTGTTCATCGGGCACGGGGTCATGTTCACCAATGATAAATACCCGCGTGCGTCAAATTCCGATGGTACGCCGCAAACTGAAATGGACTGGAAAGTCATTCCGACGCAAGTGAAAAAAAACGCT
>JBEKOX010000013.1:0-46494 GCA_049521335.1 Chitinispirillaceae bacterium | reverse complement strand
GAGGCTGTATACCTGCCCGAGTTCGGCGATGAATTTTTTCTGGTTCCTGATCTCGAGTATTCTTGCAACGTGACCGGTTGCATAGAGCCGCGTATGGGTCTCTCGCGTGCCGGCAAAGCTCAGGTATCCGGCAAAGAGGGGCAGCACCGACTTCCTCGGTTTGTTATTGTCCTTGCGCCGGGTGATTTTGATCATCATGGGAAGATAATACTCGATGCCGAAGCGCAGGCAGTCGTCGGCCAGCGCTTTTTCCTGGCGTGGTTTAACATGAGCGACGAACCAGGGAAGCGGTGCGCTGTCAATCGAACGGTCCGGACTCCGCGCAGGAGGATTGTCGTTTATTCTTCGCATGGGGCCAGGTATTGCTATTACTGTGATGCCCCGTATTGGCGGCGATACTCGGTTATCTTTTCCAACTTTGCCTCGTCGAGCGTTACAACGCCGTCGATCATCCTGCCGCGGAGGTGGGCGATCACCTCGTCGAGCGTCACAATGGCGAAGGAGGCGATGCCGAACTCATCGGCAAGTTCAGCCAGCGCGCTTCGATCGCCGGTCCCCCGCTCCATCCGATCGACCGATACAATCAGGCCGGCTATGGACACGGCAACGGTTTTTCCAAGCAAAACGACGGTTTCCCGCACCGAGGTTCCTGCCGTCACCACGTCTTCGACGATGAGAATGCGGTCTCCGGCGCTGGGTTCATGGCCAATGAAAATGCCGCCTTCTCCGTGATCCTTCGCCTCTTTACGGTTGAAACAGTAAGCGACGTCGCGATGGTGCAGCCCGGCGAGTGCGGAAGCGGCAGCTACCACCAGCGGAATTCCCTTGTAGGCCGGGCCGTAGAGAACATCGAAACTGTTGCCGAGGTGCTTTACCATGGCCGCAGCGTAGAATTCTCCCAGCGCCTTGATTTGAGATCCGGTACGGTATTTGCCGGTATTAATGAAAAACGGTGTGTGGCGTCCGCTTTTGGTGACAAAATCGCCGAAGGTGAGAACATTGCTGCGGACCATGAACTCAATGAACTGCTGTTTGTAGGTTTCCATGAGATGATTAAAAATCGTATATGCGTAGATAAAAGTTGGAATGAAGGAGGAATGCTGAATATGAAATAAGAACGGAAGCTCCTGCCAACGGTGTATTGCCTGTCTATTTTGAGGCCTGATGGAACCCCCTTCCCCGAATCACGTATTTTAATAAGCTTTCAGCCTGTCATGTACGGGGAATGCTGCGAGGATGGCGGAGTTGGCAGACGCGCCAGACTTAGGATCTGGTAGGGAAACCTGTGGGGGTTCGAGTCCCCCTCCTCGCATGAAGCGCTCCTCAAAAATATAGCTTTCTGTCAATGCCAGCGCCTGAAAGGCGCCACGATATTGAAACGCCTGGTTTATAGGAAGGTAACGGTAGTCACCTTAAGGAGGATGTATCCACGTGAAGGCAAAAATCTCTGAGCCCCAAACCTGGAAACGGGTATTGAGTATAGAAGTTCCCGGAGAGGATGTGACCGGGTTGTTCGAGGAGAAAATATTAAAGGTAAAGAATGACCTCGCGCTCAACGGGTTCCGGGCCGGGAAAGTTCCTGTTGCAATAGTGAAGCGGCGCTATGGAGAAGCGATCCGCGCGGATGCCGTCGAGGAGATTATCCAGAAGGCATTCAAAAAAGCGTGCGACGACAACGGCATTCTTCCAATCAGCAAGGGAGTGGTACGGGACCTCGCTTCCAAAGAGGGAGAACCCCTGACCTTCACCATCGAAACCGAAATAGATCCGGGAATAGAGATCACAGAGTTCGAGAAGCTTAAAATAAAGGTTGCGCCGAAGAAGATAAGGGACGCCGATGTCGACGCTGCGGTTGTCGATCTGCAAAACCGATTTGCCGAATATTCGTCGGTGGACCGTCCCGCGAAAAACGGCGACTATATCCGGATCGAATACCTGAAGGTTTTTATTGACGGGAAGGAACGTGCGGATGTAAAAAATCCATCGTATCCGGTCGAACTCGGCGCCGAGCATCGCCTGAAGGATTTCGACGAGGCGCTCATCGGTCATGCGGCCGGCGAGGTGGTCGATTTTTCCGTTAAGTTTCCCGAGGATTATGCCGAAAAGGAAGCTGCAGGAAAGCAGGGAAAGTTTACGGTCAAGATAACGGGCGTGCAGGAAAAGATCGTACCGGAAGTCCCTTCTTTCCTGCATAAAATCGGCAACTTTGAGACTGAAGATGCCCTGCGGAAAGACCTCCGTGGCCGGCTTGAGGATGAGGCTCTTCAACAGGCGAAAAATGAGGCTTACGGCAAGGCGATTGAAACGTTGATCAAGAACAACCCATTCGAAGTTCCGCCGGCGCGCATCGAGATGTTTCTCGATTATATGATGGAGGAAGCGCAGCAACAGCGACGCCAGGGTGAATCTCTCCCGACCCGTGAGGAGATCGATGCCCGTTACCGCGATGTCGCGATCAGATCGATTAAGCGTCAGCGCATTATCGATTACATCGCCGATAAGGAAAAGATCGCGGCTACCCAGGAAGAGGTAGATGCCGAAATCAAGCGGCTTGCCAATCACTATCAGCAACCGTTCGATACGCTCAAGCTGAAGTTGCGTACCAACGGCACGACTCTCAGGATACGCGATGATATTCGAGAGAAAAAGACACTCGAATTTCTGGTTGAGCCTCCGGAGTCCGGAAAAAGGTAAATTTATACCATAGGAATGAGATTGGTATACTTGAAGGCGCCGCGTGATGCGGAGATGGGTAACGGCAATAATTGAGCGAATAATTGATGTGGAAAGGACGGCGAGAAAGTACTATGCCCCTTATTCCTATGGTAATTGAACAGACCGGCCGCAGCGAACGATCGTACGATATTTATTCTCGGTTGCTAAAAGAACGAATCATTTTTCTTGGTTCCGATATCGACGACACAACCGCGGATCTGGTCATGGCGCAGCTCATTTTTCTCGAATACGAGGATTCTGATAAGGATATTACTCTCTATATCAATTCGCCGGGAGGAATCGTTTCCTCCGGACTTGCCATCTACGACACGATTCAGTTCATCAAGCCGGACGTTTCAACGATTTGCATCGGTCAGGCCGCGAGCATGGGCGCCATTCTTTTGGCCGCCGGCACCAAGGGAAAGCGCTATGCACTCCCGCATTCCCGCATCATGCTCCACCAGCCCATCGGCGGCGCGGGCGGGCAGGCGGCTGACATCGCGATTCACGCCCGTGAAATTGTGCGAATCAAGACTGCGCTCAATGAGATCCTGCAGAAGCATACGGGCCAAGAGTTGTCCGTCATCAGCCGCGATACCGACCGTAATTTTTTCATGTCCGCCGAAGAAGCCAAGAACTACGGTCTCGTAGACGAAATTTTGACGGCGCGGGGAGTAGGATGACGAACAAGTCGCGCTACCCGTTAGTTAAATGTTCGTTCTGCGGCAAAAGTCCGGAAGAGGTGGGAAAGCTTATTACCGGCCCGTCGGTGCACATATGCAACGAGTGTGTTGACATGTGCAACGAGATCCTGCGCGAGGGCCGTGCCGCTTCGCCGAGCGATCTTACCATCGATACGCTTCCTACACCGGCAGAAATGAAAGCCTTCATCGACCAGTATGTTGTGGGTCAGGATGCCGCGAAAAGGGGGGTCTGCGTAGCGGCCTACAACCATTATAAACGTCTGCTCTCGCGATCGCAGCAGGATAACGACGGCGTCGAGATTGAAAAATCCAACATGCTCATGATAGGGCCGACCGGCACGGGCAAGACGCTCGTGGCTCAAACCTTGGCGCGCCTTCTCAAGGTTCCCTTCACCATCGTCGATGCCACCATCTTTACCGAAGCGGGATATGTCGGCGAGGACGTGGAAAACATGCTCGTGCGGCTCCTGCAGACCGCCGACTATGATCTTGTCAAGGCTGAAAAGGGCATTATTTACGTCGATGAGTTCGATAAGATAAACCGAAAATCCGCGAACCCCTCGATAACGCGCGACGTTTCCGGCGAGGGCGTGCAGCAGGCAATGCTCAAAATTCTCGAGGGGACCACCTCGAATATTCCGCCTAAAGGGGGGCGTAAGCACCCGGAGGGGAGCATGATTCAGGTGAACACCCGCGATATTCTCTTTATATGCGGGGGTTCATTCGAGGGGCTTGATAAGATTATCGAGGCGCGCATCGGTGAAAGCCGTATGGGACTCAATGCCGAGCTTCGAAGAAAAAATCAGTACCGTATCGGCGAAACCCTTCGCCGCGTGGAACCAGACGACCTGATTCGCTACGGCCTGATTCCGGAAATCGTGGGCCGCCTCCCGACGGTGCTGGCGCTCGATGAACTTGACGAAGAGGCACTTCTGCGGATTCTGACCGAGCCGAAGAACGCCCTGACCCGCCAATATCAGAAACTTCTCGCCATGGAAGACATCCGCCTTACTTTTGCGCGTGATGCCCTTCGCGAAGTGGTAAAGATCGCGCACTCCAAGAAAACCGGCGCCCGCGGCCTCCGCAGCGTTCTGGAGGCCACTCTAATGCCTATCATGTTTGATACGCCCGGCCGGGATGATATTCGCGAAATTCTCATCACCCGTGATGCCATCTTGAACCGCGAGCCGCCGGCTTATCTTCTCAAGAAAGAAAAAGATAAAAAAATCGCCTAGTATCCCGAACCGGTACTTATTTATCCGGGGTGGTTAGGGACATGTTCGTTTCTCACCGATTATCTGCTCGATCGCAACCAACTCCGGAGCAGTCCATGACTGGTCAAACCGTTCAAAGGGCAGCGTTCCGGCGAACCCTGCAGCGAGATATTCAGCAAGAAAATTTTCTCCGATTGCGGGTGCAATATCCCGCATGCACGTGCTTTTCAGATCGAGGAGCCTGCAAAGCTGTTTGCGTTCCGCCGTCGGAGCGGCCATTAACTCGCCCAGGCGGCGGAATTGTCTCCCAAGAGGAATGGATCCGTGCTGGAGTACGGCGCGACAGGTCCGTTTCTGGGCTGAGCCGACCAGTTTTCTCCCGAGTACCATAAGTTCGTTGCGGTTAGGCGAACAGAAGCAGGGCAGCCGCAGGTTCCGTGCCGTAGCGGCATGTTCCGCTGAAGAGTCATGCAGTTCCACCGCGATACCGGCACGCTGGAACCCTGCCGAAAGGCAGCGGCCGATCACCGCATAACTTTCCGATATTGAACGGCCCATTCCGACCATGCTGACCGGGAAAGCGCAACTATAGGTGAGGTCATTCCAGTGGAGTACCGCTCGCCCGCCAGTTAAGCGGGAGATCCAACCGACGCCGATTGATTCCATCGCTTCTGCGTCGAGCAGCGATTCCGCCTTCTGCATGCGGCCGAGTGTAACGGTAGGAGATAGCCAGGAGTAGGTTCGCAGAATCACCTGGTTGTTGTCGGCGGCGCAATCAAGAAGGTAGCGGTCGGCAGCCATGTTGAAATTCGCTTTGTGCGCATCGTCACGGATGATTCGAAGCCGTGCGGGAAGGGGATTTGGAGCGATCAGGACATCCATTATTATTTTTAAAACCACCTTCCGGTTGAAATGATAAAATACCACAAAAATCTGATGCACCACGTATAATTAAAACACGACAAACGCCGCAGTTTCACATAAGAAGCAAGGACGCACACCGTGCGTTGTAAAGGAGAGAGACATGAAGGAATGCGCAATCGGCGTCGATCTCGGAGGTACGAACCTGAAAGGTATTGTAATGGAAAGGGACGGTTTGTGTCGCCACCTGACAAGAATTCCAACCGAGGCGGAAAAAGGGGGCGCGCGGATCTTTGAAAACATCATGACCCTGATCGAAACGCTCGTTCAAAAAGAGGGCTCGAAGACGCATATCCTCGGCATCGGCATCGGTACCCCGGGTTTTGTAAGCGACGAAGGCGTCGTATCAGGCGCCGAAAACCTGCCAGGCTGGGCGAGCACGCAGCTCTATGCACCAATAGTCAAACGTTTCTGTTTGCCGGCGATCGCTGCAAATGATGTCACGGTCATGGCGCTCGCCGAGGCAGCCTATGGGGCAGGTCGCGGAATACGGAACATGGTATGCTATGCGCTCGGCACCGGTATCGGCGGCGGGATCGTGATTGAACATAAACTCTATAAAGGATCGCACGGCATGGCGGGCGAGCTCGGACATATCCCGGTCGAAACGAACGGCATCCCCTGCAACTGCGGTCAGCGCGGCTGCGTAGAGCGCTATGCCTCGGCCACCGGCATCGTAAACCTGGCAATGGATCTGGCGGCGGAATGTCCGGATTCCCTGACTTCGTCATTTGTTAAAGAGGTCCGCGAGAGCCCCGGCGCAGTCACCGCCAAGATGGTCTACGAGAGTGTGGCGAAGGGCGATCCGGTCGCCTGCGCCGTGAACGAACGTGTCTGCGATATGCTGGCGCGCGCCATCGGCATGACGCTGAATGCCCTGTCCCCGGACCGGGTCGTGCTGGGCGGAGGAGTGATGATGGCGGGGCGGGTTATCATTGATACGGTGAATAAATATCTGCCGGCCTACTGCTGGCCCATGATCCGTAAAAAATGCGACATTGTCGCGGCTGCACTCGGCGAAGATGCAGGCGTCATGGGAGCCGGAGCAATGGTGTTTGAGGAATTCGTCGGTTAGCGATTCCGCGCCGGCTGGCCCATGGTCGTTAAAAAAGTGACTTGAATGGCAAAAAATGCCAGAAGAGTATATATTTAACATAATTTGTTAATACCTGGTCTGGAGTATTGGTAGAGACGGCATGAAAATAAGGGTTCCATCAATTTCTTACTAACGGCAGCGTCTCCCACTATTTTAATTGTGCCTTCACAAATGAATGGACAAGAACCTGAAGAAGGCCGGACTCTATTCGATTTCGCGCCCTATATTTTGCTGGTTTTCCGCAAGAGGAAATTACTCGCGGGCCATGCCGTTTTTATTGGTATCGCCTCGGTGATTTATGCTTTTTTTATCGCAAAGTTGGAATATAGTTCCTCGATCACGTTTCTCCCCCCTGTTTCCACCATCCTTGCATTACCTATCAGTCTCGCCGGTGTGAAATTATTATCATCGGAATCATACGACATAATGGATGACCAGATCGTTTCGGTATTTGAAAGTAACACGCTCAAGCGACAGATCATTGATAAGTTTGATTTATATAGAAAGTATAACCTTACAAAAAATAAAAATAAATACGTTTTGGCCGCGAATCGGCTGGATAAAAATCTCGGCATCGAAACAATGGAAAAAGGGTACATGAGCTATTCCAAAATGCTCAGTTTTACCATTACCGCTTATGCTTTTTCTCCTGATACCGCATTACTCATGACCCAGTTCTCTTTTTTCCTCCTCGACTCGGCGGTACAGAGCATCAGCACGGAGCGGGCTCGGGCAGACCGCATATTTATTGGATCTCAATTAAGCGGCAATAAGGCGAGGCTGGATTCCCTGCAAAAAGCGCTGCAACTATTCCAGGTAAAGACGAAAATGATCGATGTTCCCGAGCAGATGAAGTCATCTTTTAAAGCCTATGCAGATATTAAAGCCAGGGTAATTCTCAATGAAATCAAATTACAAAGGCTGAAAAGCATGTTTTCTTCAGAACTGCCGGAAACGAAGGACATTGAAAAAACTATCAACATCTATCAGGATAAATTAAATCACATGGAGAAAGATACCGCGGCCGATCCTTTTCCCAGTTTCAGCAAATATCGGACGTCGTATCCTGAATATTCGAATTTAACGCGCGATATCGAAGTGGAGGATTTTCTGGTCGTTTATCTTACGAAAGAATTTGAGAACGCCAGGTTGGAAGAACAAAAAAATATATCGAACCTGATTGTTATCGATCCTCCCCGTATGCCGGAATATAAAGCCCGGCCGAAAAGATTGCTGTTGACCGTTAAGATTATTTTTATCTATTTTCTTTCACTTTTCTGTGTGTTGGTGGTAAAGGAAATTATTACCGTTCGGTTGAACAATCGCCGTTTGTCTAACCATGCGAAAAAAGATTCCGGTGAAGTACCACATTTTTAGGTGATACCATATATTAATCCGGTCATTATATAGGTGACATTCCGATATCCGTTCGCCCTGATCATGTAGAAGGGCGCATAGCTCGACAAGTTTACCACTAAAACCCATACGATGTCATCTATATTTAGCACTCATTAATAAAATTCTACCCCGCAATTTAATTGTTATATGCAAAAAATAAAATATGAACAAAAATCCTGCATGGAATATTTGAAACGATGGAATAGGAAAGGCATAATTCGCCCCTCATGCTGGTGAAAGGCTTTTAATCCCGGGATTCTTAGACGACGCTAAGGCGAGCTCATCGGGTTGATAGCCTAAAATCAAGCCGACAATTATCATGTTAAAAAGCCAGCAATCACCGAAAACATACTGAAACCAGAAGGTTTCCTGAGTAAAGCAACTTGCAAGAAGTGCAATCGTCGCATAAAAAAAAGGCATAGCCAGGGCATCATTTTTCGCCGATTGGATCAGCGCGCGGCAGATCGAATAAAACAGGCAGATGAAAAGAATTAAACCGATAACCCCCGTTTCAATTAACACATGCAAGAAATTATTGTGTCCTCCGGAGGATCCTTTCCGCTCGAAGACGAAAAAATTGAATTGCACGGTGGAGAAGGATCCTATGCCGACTCCGACGAGTTTTTCAAAGGATGATGCATGCATAAAGTGAGTTATTGCACCCTGCCAAATCATGAATCTTCCATAGGAGCTTATGTCTATAGTAGAAGCCGGTGTGTCTGAAGAATGAATTGTTTTATAGATTGTTTCCCCCAGTGGGGTAACCTTGGCGGCAACGGCAATAGTCGCAATTGTACAAGCAAAATAGATAAAATAGCGCATTTTAATTTTGATGGTTTTTAAGAAAAAAAGTGCTATGGCGATCCCGACGCCGACCAACATGCTTCGGCATTGCGAAAGAATTATAATATAAATTGAAAGAGAAAACACGGTTCCATAAAAGATTTTCCATAAAAGTGTCTTCCGAATGAGGTATCGGTAAAGCGAAATTGCCGCTGACGGCGCCATCATAATGGCGACCATTGCATGATGGGTATGGAAGGTGCCGACCGATAACGCTTTATGAAGCAGGAAATGTTGAAATAAACTGACGATGATTTCTACTATGGAATAAAAAATAATAAAATCTAAAATGGATTCTCTGTAGCGGCTCGCTCCTTTTGACGAAAAGATATACAAGCCGACCGGAAGTTCGGCAAGCCTGATCGTAAACCATATGCTGTTGAGTCCCGTATCCCATGAAGAATTGAAGAGGTTCACTATCATGGAAATTGAACACCAGAAGAAAAAAAGCAGCACCATACCAAGAACTCTTTTTGACCTGACAGTACCATGCGTGGGAAAATCCGATCGATATAATAAAGATGAAAAAAAAGCGGAGGCAAGCGGGAAAAAAGCGATATCTGCCAAATTTTGCACTCCACCAAACAGGAACATAAAGGAAATTCCAAAGTAGAAGCTTGACATGAATACAAAAAGCAGATATCGCTGCGGTATCCCCGCTAAGGGTGCCACTAAAGTGGAGAAGAAAGCATAAAAAATTTTTGAACATCCCCTAACGACATGGGACCATAAGCCGCCGACATCTTTGGCGGGGAGGGTAAACTTTTTGAAGGTTCGGGCTTGAGGATCCATAGTATTACTAAGCAGTTCATAAGTATGTCGACATTAACACGCTATATATGATAACTCCGGATGGTTGAAGAAGGCTTTGATAATATGAGGGGATTTCTGTAACCATCGCAATGCACCAACGGCTTTGGATTTTAGTATGTCAGGGCCAGCAATAAATGAGCGACCGATTTTTGGTTTCACGGAGTTCCATACAAGCTCATCAGGATTTGTTTCAGGCGAATATGAAGGGAATCGAATCAAACGAATCCTACCATGATATGATTCAATGTGCTTTCTAACCTTGGCACTTCTATGAACTGGATGCCCGTCAACTATCAGATAAATTCGATTGCGACGATTATGAACCAGGCAGTTGATAAATTCGCAAAAAATATCGGCGCTAACCGTTTTATCGGTTACCATGAAGTGCATTTCACCTTTTCGAGTTATTGCAGAAACCATGTTCAGCCCAAATCGAGCTCCTGTGGCGGGCACTTTGGGCGTTTGCCCACGAGGCGCCCACGTGGTTCCCGCATGATAATCGGAGCGAATACCGGCTTCATCCGCAAAAAATACCGAAGCATGTTCAGTTTTTGCCATCGCAGCAATCCGTGGAAATTCATGTTCCATCCACTGATTAACCGCATCCGGGTTCTGCTGGTACGCTCTAAAAAGAGGTCGTTGGCAGGTCAATCCCAGCTTTGCCAGCAATCGGCCAACAGATACCACGCTCAAAGATACACCGAATCGTCGCTTAATCAAATCACGGATCATTTCTCGTGTCCACAAAGCAAACTCGAAATTCAATTGCAAGGGGTTTTTCCCAACAACGGTACGATAAATCCATCGAACAGTAGAGGTGTTCAATTTTGGCGGACGCCCAAACAGCTTCTTTGCTTGAAGCGCGTTCCACCCTCCGGCATTGTATGCAGCAAGCCAGCGGTAAATAATCGCCCGGGTCATTCCCAAAGCAGCAATCACTTGCTCCGGACTCTGACCCGATTGAACGGCTTGAACTGCGCGAATTCGAATAGCTTCAAGCGTCTTGTGATCCAATTTTCTACCATCGAGCTTCTTGGTCTCCATGATAGAAATATACATTATGCATACTTACTTATGAACTGATTAGTAATATAATCAGATTATTCGATCAAATAACGTAATGACGCGGTTAATTTGTTGCAAACCTTTTTGAAAATACTATATTGATCACTACCATAATGAAATAAAGTTTCTTTTTTTGAATGAAATAGGTCACGATCGAACGATGAAAAAAATTCCTGACTGTTTACTAATTCTAAATAATTATGGCCCGTGAGACCTCGTTTTCAAGGTGCTATGCGAAGAGGTCCGGGTTTTTGAGCGCGGGCACGATAACGATAAAAGCTGAAGAAGACACAGGAAAGTGATCAATTCAGCCTTAATATGCTCAGGAGTTCAACGACATTATTAGCCCAAGTAAATTTTGAAACGAATTTCTTGCAAACGGAAGAAGCCCAATTCCGCATTGCCGGTTTTTCATATAAATAATTGATAAACTGAACGATATCGTTAATAGTATCGAACGCAAATGGGCAAACCTCCGGATGGGCGCCGACGGAAAGACAGGTAGCGGGAATGCCGAGGCATTGGGCTTCGACCAGCGGCAGATTAAATCCTTCCCAGAGGCTGGGTGAAATAAAAAGATTACTTTGTGATAGGTATGCCTGTTTTCTGCTTTCCGCCACATTTTCGAGTACCTGAAACCCTTGATTTCTGAGCTGTTCTTGCACAACATTATTTTCCTGATATGATTTTCCCATGAGAACAAATTGGATATTTTGATTATTCACCAGCATTGCCACGCCCTTTTTTATGAGCGCCAGCACTTCAAATCCCTTATAACGCGCTTCCCCTGTGCCCATCCTAGCCAAGGAAAGAATAATAAAAGAATCATCGGGCAAGCCAAGATCGTTTCGTAAGTTAAAAATAGGGTCATTTGAAATATCAAGAATATGGTCTGCTCCATTATAGATCACGATGGATTGTGCAACACCTGAGGTTTTTTTTATAAATTCAGATATACTGATATGAAGGTCGAAAGAACTGAAAGCAAAATGCCGTTGATGCTCTTTAATTTTAAAACGTATGGAATCCCAGAACCCGAATAAATCCGGAAATGGTTCTCCGTGGTCATAGGCTATTTTCCTAACGTTTCCCTTTTTATATTTCGAAACATGACTGTGATAAGGGTCGGCATGGGAGATAATGATATCAGGGTTTATTTCTTCAATGAGGGAATGCGTTGAAGCAAGATCCAATCCGACGTTACGGAAAAAACCACTGTTTTCTGAATTTAGTGTTGCCACATTGGGTCCGCCTAGATAAACCTCATGACCCCCCATTTTCACAAGACCATCCATCTGTTTTTCAATGACGAGGCTCACGCCATAACCAATCCCATAAACCGGGCTTAGAATTAATATTCTCTTCTTAGTTTCTGAGGGAAAAGAATTCCGGCAATTCCGAAAGGACTGATCTGGCATTTGTTTATGCGAGGGGATATATTTAAAATTAGGGTCACTTTTGTTCAAATGCTCCGGATCAAAGGAAGATATTATTTTATCTCTCAACTTTTTTCCGGTTATTGCAGTTTCCATATAATGATCATTTTTGTCAAATAACATTATTGCACAATAGCGCAGAAGATTGAAGAGATTTTCTGATAATTTTTGTACGATTCTTTTCATCGGTAACAGATGGATGCCGGATTTTCTGACGGCCATTAACATTAACGATAAAATCATTAGTTCAGAGAGAAGAAATGATATCGCGGAGCCCATACCTTTCAAAGGTGGGACGAGGATTATAAGCAGGAGAACCGAAAAGGCTCCACCGGTGAGAATGATTCTCATGAATTGTTTCTGGAGATTTACATTGAGCATGATTTGAGTGCCGTATATATTATCTAGAAAGATGCTCAGCGGCAAAATTGACATTATTCTGATAAAAAAAGAGATTTCACTGGACCTGCTCCCTGTAACCAGAAGAACGAGCTGATCTGCGAAGAGAAACAGCCCAATGCAGGTCAAACCAAACATTGCCGATCCCCCAAGGGCTACTTTTCTGAGAAAGCGAATCGCCATTTCCCTTGATTGGGAAAATAAAACAGCGGTCCTGGGATAGATGGCGGTGCCGATAGGCCCGGTAAGACTGATCACCGCCCGTACGATTTTGTCCGCCACGGCATACTTTCCGACAACCAGGTTATTGGTAAAAAGGCCGAGCAGAAAAATGTTCGTATTGGTAAATAGTGTGACCGATGCCTGCGAAATAAAAATCTGGAATCCGTTTTCCAGTGCTTTCCGGCATTGAGCCCACTCTGGAAAGGCAGGCATGATCCTGAATTTATGGATTGCGAAGAAAAAAGCTACTCCGCCGATGATCAATGTTCCGCCGGAGTTCAGGTAAGCAAACCACAGATAGTTTGCCGGACTTTTTATCACGACGAAATACAAACAGGTAATCGCCAATTTGCTCGTCAGGTTAAAAATGGTGATATACCGCATCTCCTCCATGCCTTGAAAAAGCCAGGTTGGAAATAAAATGTTGCCCGGGATACCGAGAAAGAGCCATATACAGAGCATCATTTCCTGGTGAAATCGCGGAATAAACGTCAGCAGAAGGCTTAGGAAAATGCCACATACAAGTAATAGGGCGAATTTTATGAGGAGAACTGAGTAGAACAGGGTTGAAAGCCGGCGCTTATCGTTTTTTATAAGAGAGGCGTCACGGGTAGCCGTAAGGTTAAAACCATAATCCACCAGAATTTGAAAATAAACCATGAAAGCGCCATAAAAAGCTAGTTTGCCGAAAGTTTCCGTTTTGAGAACGCGCAATAAATAGGGGATGGTAATTAGCGGGAGAAGGTAATTAAGACCCTGAAAAATATAGAGGTAAAAAACATTTCCGAACAGCTTTCGGTGTTGATGGAGGTTTTTTTTGAGAATCGGATGCAATAACATTAGTGTCGTTGAATTAAAGAGGCTTCAAAAGTGATAATTGTGATTGTGACATTATGCATTATGTCGCTCCGGCAACAAGACTCGAGTGTATAACCCGGCATGTCGCCTACTAAATATACACATTTTATAAAATTCCCGGTAGGAGAAGATATGGCCATTGTTGTGTTCAAATTTTCCGGGACTCCAACACGGAATTTTTCGACGCCTGAAAAGAATTATTTTATTGACGGTCTGAATTTGAAGAAGATTGAGTAGAAACCTGATGGAGATATAAAGCGTGAGAATCGGCATTGATATTACCGCATTTGCTGAGGGGCATTCAGGAATACAGCTCTATATTAGGAGCATTCTGGATAATCTTCAGGACATCGATAAGCATGGGGAATATTTTCTTTTTGAACGATTTCCCTCTGACTATAAAATTATTAATCCTAAATGGCAAAAGGTTATCATCAAGTTGCCAAAATTCTTCGGTTCGCAAACACTTTGGTTTCAATTCATTTTTCCTTATTTTGTGAGGAAAAACAAAATTGAAATAGTATGGTCGCCGGCTTTTTTCGTTCCTCGATTTATTTCGAAAAAGATCCGGGTTCTGCTGACCATTTATGATCTTGGTTTTATCAGGGTTCCCGAGACCTTTGATAAAGCGCATTTGCGAAGGTGCCGGCTTCTCATTCCAAATTCTTTAAAACGAGCCGACCTTATTATGGTTATTTCAGACTTCATTTCTAAGGAGATCAGACAATACTTCCCTGCAATTGCAAGAAAAAGGATTATCATTGCCGCGTGCGGGAGATGGCAGAAAACGTTGCCTGAAAATTATTCTGCACAAACGAGGTCTGAATTCCTCTTCTTCGCCGGTAATTTTGAACCCCGGAAAAATCTGCTGAATGTAATAAAAGCGTTGGAATATCTTGCTGAAGCGGGATTACGGATTGAACTCCAGATAGCGGGGCCCGAGGGCTGGCGTAATCGGGATATTAAAGAGTACCTATCTCGAAGTCCGATTAACAAACAGGTTACCTTTCTGGGATTTATCGACGAGCATCGATTAATTGAAAATTATTGTAAATGCAAAGCTTTGATTTTTCCCTCTCTTTACGAGGGTTTCGGCATGCCGGTTCTCGAAGCACTATCTCTGGACTGTCTTGTTTTAACCTCCAAAAACACGGTCATGGAGGAAATCTGTGGTCAAACAGCCCTTTATTTTGATCCCCGGAATCCGGTTGACATCGCCAAAACGATACGAACGATTTTCCAGGCTGAATTCGACAGGAAAATATATTTGAGCCATCGAATGGACGTCTTGAATCGTTATGATTGGAAAAATACCACCGAGATTATCTATGGAGAAATTACTGCAATGAATTCCGAAATAAGACCTTTTTCTCGAGAATAAGCTGATTAATATAAGGGGCATCGAATGCCCGGCAAGTATCAATGAAATGATAATTTTTCAGCATTGCCAGTGAATCCTTCCTGGCACGTAAAAAGGTTCTCAAATCGTTAGATCCAAAAATGCAGGACTTAAGTATTCGAAGATTTTCAAGCAACATTTTTTTCAAATACCTGGAAAGGAATAAAGGAGGAAAGTTCTTTTTAAAAAATATCAATTCATTACGGAAACTATAATAAAAAGCAGCATTGGCTTTTTTTCGAAAAGAGGCTTGATCGTGATGATAAACAATCGCGTTGGGAACGTATAAACATCGAAAACCATTATTATTGATTCGCATACATAAATCTGCATCCTCGTAATACGAATAAAAAGATTCATCAAAACCGCCAAGGGAAAGAAATAAATCCGTCCGGTATATGGCAGAGGCGCCGAGTGCGCTCATCACGAAACCCGGTTCGCTGTAAAGCGGGTCAAGGATATACGGCAAACCACGTCCGAACCGAGCCAAAGCAAAAAAAGGCCGTATATAATGATAAAGCCCATCGATTATGTTTCGATTCGGATAGTTCATATTCCTGCAGGCAATTGCCCCGATGGCGTTGTGTTCTTCCATATAAAAAATAGGATCATTCAACCAAGCGGGGGTTACCACAATATCATTATTGAGAAAGCACACATATTTACTGCTGTTGCAAATGGATTGAAACGCGCGATTATTGCCTGCTGCATAACCCAAATTCGCTTTATTTTCAATTATTTTGATGCCTTGGAAATCACGTGCCAGGCGGACAGAATTGTCGGTAGACCCATTATCAAAAAATATCACCTCATAAGCGGGGTATTCTATTTTCTCAAGGGATTCAAGACAAGCAGGGAAAATGGTTTCTCCATTCCAATTGAGAACGATAATGGAGAGGAGAGGATTAGGCATCAAAGATCCCTCGGAAAAAAGAAAGAGTGTCTGGAAGAAACGATGTCATTCCGAGTCAGTTTTTCGTTACAGTGGTCATGAAATAAGTTTTATACCGCTCGAACATTCGATCCTCCGAAAATAACGCGGCTCTTTCTATGGCTTTGCGCGACAAGAGACGATAAGCGGCCGGATCGTGTATGAGAGAGTTGATTTGTTTTCCCCACTGAACAAAATCATTATTTCCCGCAATTAGTATCGCATCGCCTCCGATTTCAGGGATTGATGAATTATTAAATGCACAGACGACGCTTCCATGCGCCATCGCTTCGATAACGGGAAGCCCGAATCCTTCGGCAAGGCTTGGAAATAGGAGGAAATCAGTTTGATCGTATAAGTCATTAAGCAAACTATCCGGAACCACCCCATGAAATAATACTGATTTATCAAGAGACAAAGAATCAATCAAAGACGAAAGGATTTTTCGATATGGAGGAGAGCATTTCCCTACAAGATGAAGATAAAAATGTCTCCCTCCTGCAATATCAATAATATTTTTGATGAGGTTGAAAATGTTTTTTCGCGGATCATCGATGCCGCCTACGCATAGGAAGTTCAGAATATCGTCTGAAGGGGGATTTTTTGATGCAATATTTTTTGTATGTGATATCCGGGATCCGAGATAAAGAACCTCAACTGACGATGGTACAAGAGAAGGGAATAATCGAAGTAACTGTTGTTTAGAATAATTGCTTATTGAAATTTTATAGTGCGCCCCACATGAAATGGAGAGTTTGTATTGAATATAACGACGATAGAGTTTCTTACCGATTATTTTTAATGGGAAAGAAGATTTCACGGTTGAAAAATCATCGAGAAAGATAAAATCATAATATAAAACAAGTTGCCGGACGGCGGTTTTTAGAACAGTCCGATATTCAGGATGAATAATAAATGAAGCTTTTCTTTTAACTTTCCAGTATCGCAAGTTACATGCTACACCGTGAAGTCGAATATCCGTGATAAAAGGAATCATCGGAATTCTCTCGACCCGATTAATGGGAACTCCGAGCGGATGAAGGAACCGATCGTAAGATCGTCTTGTAGTTATGAACATAATTCCGCCCAGATCATTACATTCAAGAATTAATCGCACGAGTTGTAGGATTACTTGGGGGATTCCACGCAAATCTTCGCCATAATGGAGAAATGTCGTGTCGAAATAAACGAATTTTTCTTTTTTACGCATTTCCATTAGTGCCCCGACCGGAGGGCCTTTGCTCAGATTGTCGGCGAAAGATCTTTATTGTCAGGAAAACACAGCTCTTGGTACCTGCATTGCTTGCAAACGGAAAGAGAGGGCGACATCGGGAACTCTTCCATCGGGCGGGGGATATTTTCTTCGGCATTGCTGCAGAAGGCGAGCATTTTTTGCGTCTGGTCGCGGACCGTAGCCATGAGCGCCTCATACCCGTCGCGATCGAGCCGCAGTTCGTATTCATCATAAGAAGGAGAAAGATACACGATTTTCGGAAAGATCCTCTCCCATTGGATGCCGAAATTGTGAGAGGCGGCGGCTGCATACCCCTTGAGTTGCGCCCCGTGCTTGGCCGGATCTTTTAGACCGGTTTTCCAATCGAGGATATGTACTTCATCGCCGACCGGCATAAGAAAATCCATCTTGCAGTACGCCTTCATCCCATCGAGTCGGGTCTCCCCGAACCCATCGGGTTCGATCATCCAGTCATCCTTGTTCCGTATGGCTTTCATATAAATCCAGCTGTAGCAAGGAGAACCGATAAAGTTATGCAGGCATGACTCAATTTTTGCGAAGGCTTTTTCCCGGTCGATAGCTTCGGTGTAAAGGTAATATGTTTCGAGAAAGGTTTTTTTTGAAAAGTATTCGTCGGCCTTTTGGCGGGCATAGGAGAAAAACCGTTGTTCGTCGATGTTACTGTCGCTTTTCTGCAGCCGCTTGAGAAAGACCTCTATGACATCATGCACGACATTACCGATTTCGAGCGGCATCGAGGTCAGTTCGCGGAGCATCGAGAGTTTGAAGTGCGGGACTTCCTGCACGTATTTCGAGTAATACGTGTAAAAGTACTGGCGCTTGCACTTTTCAAAGACTTCGTTTCGCGAGATAGACCAGCCAAGCATGGGCGTAAAGGGATATTTTTCATAGTGAAGCGACATCAGGCGGGCGCTCCGTAAGATAATTATAATAATAGGAAAATACAACAACCTCGATGATGAAAAGGAAGGGACGTGGATTGCGGAGATTGTGACAGACACCCTTGCCGGGAGGAGGTCCGGGATTTAAGCAGGGGATAATCCTGCCGGTGATCGATACAATGCTTGGAGTCAGTCCATAGCTCAAGTTCTAAGCGCAGATTGGCGCAATCGTATTCGGTAATATATTTTTTCCGCTGTCGATTGCCTGTCAACTCGGTCGGCCGGGCATCGAGTCCGCCGCATTCGATCGCACCGAGGATATTTTTCATCATTGATGACCCTGCGATGTCGGTCGTTATTTTTTTCTCCATCAGCGATCGTATCGATGCAACAGGAAGTTCCTCATGTTGCCGATGCATGAAAGTCAAGAAATGTCTGAATCAGAACAACTGCAAATGGAAGACTATGGGGCTATCCTGAAAACCTCGCTGGCAAAAGCTCTGAAGACCCTTCATCGCAAACATAAAAAACAGCTCCAGGAACTCATGGAGACCGATCGTGCGGAGTGGTATCGCCAAGTCGCCGATTCTCTTCTGGCCGACCCCGGGCAGGCGCCGCGAGGGTCGGCGAAGACGCTCATACGCAATGTGCATTCGCAGCAAATTGAAGAAATTTCGCTTAATCCAAAATTTGATTATCGCGGGAACGCGGAACTGTTTTACAAGAAGGCCAGGAAGGGATCACGCGGAGAGGAAATCAATCGAAAAAAGGTCACTGAAACCGAGGCGGCAATCGGTGAACATGAGAACCTGCTTCAGGAGCTTGGAGCAGCATTCGCGGCCGCCGATGATCAGGGAACGCGCGCTTGTATAGTTCGCATTGAGAACTTGCTCGGCATGCCTTCCGCCGGCATGGTGCATCGCAGCTCAAAAGCGGGACCGACACGGATAACCAAGGTTCCCTATCGCCATTTCACCTTCGATTCCTGGGAGGTATTTGTCGGCAAAAACAACACCCAGAATGACGAATTGTCCACACGGTTTGCCAAGTCGCAGGATATGTGGCTCCATGTTATCGGTCACCCCGGATCACATGTCGTTATCCGCAGGCCTAAAGGCTCCACTGCGGTTCCGCATGAAATAATTGAAAAGGCCGCATCCCTCGCAGTTTGGTTTTCCAACGCAAAACATACCTCCTATGCCGGCGTCCATGTTACCGAGGCGAGATTTGTCCACAAGCGGCGTCATGCGCCTCCGGGCGAGGTAGTGGCGGAGCGTTGCCGCGAAGTTCGGGTGCGTCCGCGGTCGCCGCAGGAGTTTTTCCCTTCGCTCTATGATGAAGCCGATTAATTTGAAGAAGAAAGAAATAGGTAACGCCAGTGCCTTGACGGTACCCGGGGCTTAAAGTATTTTATGCCACTAAGGTTACGCAGAGGAAACGATCGCGGGGTGGAGCAGTCCGGTAGCTCGTTGGGCTCATAACCCAAAGGTCTCAGGTTCAAATCCTGACCCCGCTACCAATACAAACCCTCAAAAGTGCTGAAATTCGCAGGAAAAAGGCATTTTTGAGGGTTTTTTTATTTCCCTCCGTACTGCGGCTTCAACGCCTAATAAACCCCTGATTACCCTTAATTTCCCCCTAACCTTGGACACTGTCCAAGGGGTTTGTAAAGAAACTGAAATTATTAACCGGACATTATGAGTATTCAATGTTGGGGGGAATCTTTAGTAAAAATGTAATGACCTGACTTGAACCGATCAGCAGGCAGGGCGTGTGATTGACGCGCACTCCGGGATATTTAACATCTCATCTTATTTTCCAACCCTGATCAGCATCAATTGCTGTTCAAAATTTTTAGCTTTCATTCGAACGAAGCAGGCGTTCGAACCTATAGCAGAGGCGTCCCAGGGTATAAGGTAACGCCCCGCCCGGTAGGCTCCTTTGGCAAGCTGCGCAATGAGGACTCCCTTCAGGTCGTAAATGGCGACTTCAACATTATTCAACGAACCGCCACGGGTTATTGGAACGTTGAGGGCCACGGTCACGGGTCCCCTGAACGGGTTCGGGTACGCACTCAATGCAAACTCCGATGCCGCAATCGGCGGCATTTCTATGACCCCGCTATTTTGATATTCGTAGGCGCCGATATCCCAGCCGGATCCCTGCGATGTGCGGTTCGCAGGAGGTCTGGGTGTTCCAATTATGTCGGTGGTGAAATAAGAAGCCAGGGAAACGCCGGCATTGATAGCCGGAGATGAGGATTGAAGATTAAAATTATTCAGGCTGCTATTGTTTCCCAATCCATAAGTACTATTAACAAAGAGTGGGTCCCCATAAAGGCCATGTTGTTCAAATCCATATTTCGAATATATTTCCGCTACAGAATAAGAAACACTGTAATTAGCGTTGTCTGCCAATGCCTGAATAACTCGCGTTGATGAACTTGATTGATATGGACCACTCGCAGTTACAAAATACAAGTTGTAATCCATTGTTGTTGGTAAACTTGGCGTGATGTCGTTGATAGCATTATCGGCTTCCAATACTACTAAAGAAAAGCCATAGTCGATTGTATCCGTCGTATATAATAAATTCATTAAATTATTCCTGATATCAATTGTATAACCCGATCTGTTGAAATCATACCCCGGAGTCATAGACCTGATAAAAATAGCCGGCTGATTGTCAAAAAAGGTATTGTTCCAAAAATGATAATCAACCGCTGGATTATTGTCTGAAGCCAATAATCCATCCTGCGCATAGATATTACCTTCTCCCCCTAAATCTTGAGGATGGCTATTTATGAAAACATTGTTATATATATAAACAGTTCCCCCCCACTGGGTCAGAAATATAAAAGCCGTTCCCCCTCCAGCGGTTGTATTGTCGTTATAGAATAAATTATTATAAACTTTTATCGGATGGCCGGGGGTCCCTAACGTATTATTCTGATAGCACTGAGTTGCGGTTGAAGTCGCAACCAGGAAAATAATACCATCGTCGTGGGGATCGTCCGTACCATTAAGACAGAAACTTGCCGTCTGGGATCCGTCATACTCTGGATAATCGTGGAGACTATTGCCGTAAATATTTATGTCCTGGATCGTTGAATTGTTTGCGCCGGAACCTACGCAAATCAACCAGCGTATATAATCATGAATGTTATTATTGCTTACGGTGACGTGAGTTAAAGTATTCATGGTCCCATCGGTGGATAAGTTGATGGGTTGTGACATTTTAGTGAGTTCATTCCCTGTTATAGTAATATTACTGCCGCTGTAGGCCATGATGCCGGTCCCGGATACATCATTATCTCCATTGACCGGAGAAGTGTTTTGCCAGATGCCGTTTTCATGAAAATAGCAATTTTGTATGGTGATAGTACCTACCTGCCGAAGCACGATGCCAGTGCCATTCCTCGCGGGCAAAGGATTAGAAGTACAGTTATATGTTGCTAACTGTGCAGCGGTGTAATCACCATAATGGCAGATTTCAAAGTTTTGAATCGTGACGTAATTTTGAGACGCTATGGAAAACCCTGTTCCGTTATTTACGCCATTACCACTCAGAATGGCCTTACCGGTTCCCCAGGTTCCAGCGGAATTGCCGTCATAGGTAATCGGATTCCCGCTGACGCCGGAGGCGCCGACGACTATTTGACCTATGTAAGTTATTCCGCCTTTGAATATAACGGTGCTGCCCGGAGCTAAGGTTATCGCGGCATTGCCGGTGGCATTAGCATCTCCGGGACAATGTTGCCATGCGGTAGAAGTGGAAATGCCGTTATGAGCATCGGAACCGGCGCTATAATCGACATAATAGGTACTACCCGGATAGGCTGAAAAAACGTAGCCAGCCAGAATGAAACACAGTAAAATACGCGCATTATTCATGAGGCGACGCGCCCCCTGTTATTGTGCCACTGATAATGAGAGTTTTCCTGGTTTCCTTCAATCCAATTTTTCAAATATTTTGCAGGGGGCTGTATGCGACACACCGGATTATCCTGAATTTCCCCCTCGCGCCTTGTCCGATCATTCGGTCAATATGGGCGCGTCCGAAATTTGTTTTTAAAGCTCGCCGGAATCCCCCAAACTTGTCACCGCACCACGAACCTCGCAACGGACTTCTCCCTCGCGTTGGCGACGGATACGATATAACAGCCCGTGGATTGCGTTTTCGGCCGCCAGCGCACCGCGTTCGCGGTGACGCCGGTCATTTTATCAACTATGCGGCCAGACATATCGTAAAAGGACAATTCGGCCGGGCCGGAGAACCCGTGCAGGACAATAGTAACGCCGCCAGAAGCCGAACCCGGTATGACGGTGACTCCGGCGGAATGTTGCGGCCTGGCAGATTGCCTTTCCGCTACCCCCACCGTTGTCTTGTAGCTGAACGTTGAGAGGTTTGTCTTATACAGGATGAAAAGCAGTTGTCTGGTGGTGTCGATAAACAGATTCTGGCGGGTGCCATAGCCGGTGTCGCTGTATAAAGCGTTATTGGCGAAAGCGGTTGCATACCCATTGACGTCCCGGACGTCGGTCGCGTAAATATAGGGGGGATCGTCGCTGAAATACATGGTGGAGTTAAAATAGCAACCCGAATTCTGCGAGGTTCCACGGGTCTCTGAAGCAGTATCATTCACCAGGGTTTTCGTTGTCAGGTCATATATTTGCAATCCGAATAACGTCGGAGTATATATTGAAGCATCTGGAATCAATATTGTATTATCGTAAAGGCCGCATATATAATTTGTCTGATTAAACTCTTGACCCGAGGTTATGTTGAAGTGATTGATATCAGGATCCCCATATTGTATCAGCTGCGAGCCGGAAATTTCAAATGGCAATAAATAAATATCTCCGTTACCCCCATATGTCCAATACTCTAATCCAAAAGTCGAATCATTAAAGCGAGAAACTCCATCAAAATACACGGTTGTTATATTGCCGCTCGTATATATGGCAAAACTGTTCAGAACTGTAAGATTACTTCCACTATTTTGCAATAGGGTTACAGTGATCGCTGGCAAAACCACTGTCCCAAAGGAATAAGAATTGTAGCTCACCATCAGAGTCTTATCCTGATAATTGAAAATCCGTTCAATTGAGCCATAAATCCCTTCTGTATCGTACACGGTTTTCCCAGAATATTGAATAAAAACGGGGATCAGGGTATTCAAGGGGTACGTTAACAGCACCGTTGAATCGATGGCGCCGCGTACCGGTGCGGCGGGATTTGAGACATTGATTACCGTAAATTTCCCCGCAGGCGTGGTGGCCTCTTTCAGATATATCGAATCGCCGACTAAAGCCGACCATCCTCCAATGGTATCGGTAACGGCAAAATTGCCGACCTTGGTGAATTTAATGGTCTGACGCGAGCCGAGGTCTTTGTAGATGTAGGTAGTGCAAGGGGCGGAAATGAGCGTGTCGCCGCTTCTGTACGCCGCCACCTTATAAATGTTCCAGGAATTTACCGCCATGGTACTGTCGTAGATAAAAACGGAGTCCTGCGTCAGCGGATTCGCGCTCACTGCCTGTGCAACCATTTTAAACGGAGCGGACAAGCTGTCGGCGCGATAGACCAGAAAGCCGGTTTCACCGTTCGAGGAGTCTTGAACCGTTATCTTCACCGACTTCGCGGTATCGTAGATCCATGTCAGTGAAATGACCGGCGCTTTGAAGGTGTCGGCAATCGCGGCAGCGCTTGTCCGCGACGGCGCCGCCGTCAGGGTCTGGGATACCGAAAAGGCGAATAAAACCGATAAAAGACGTTTCATGAGACGCTCCTTTTATAACTTGATTTGGTGAAAATCGGATAGCCGACGCCTCTCAACTGGTTCTTACTATATAATATGTAAGTTAATATGGCGCGGCAGGCAAATCAAGGAAATATTGCCGAAAAATTGTAATCGTCATGAACGACAATGTATCGGACTGATTTATCTTTTTCACAATATTATATTTTTGACTGATGAAAACGGAAACTTAATGAGGCGATGATCCGTACCCATGGTGAGCGTCTGAAGCGGAAGAGCTTTGTTGATGAATTTTTTATGGAGTACCTGCAGTGATGGAACATGACAATCCAGACAATTAAGTCGATACCGGCGGGCGCGAATGTGTAGCGAAAGAAGGAGGTTTCCATGCTGGCTTCGCAAGATCATATGGGCATACTAAAATCAGGAGTGGGGAATTGGAACAAATGGAGGGAAGAGAACAAAACCACCAAGCCGGAACTTGAATTTGCGTACCTTCGGTCAGCCGACCTGGGAGGAGCCAACCTTGCGGGAGCTTACCTTGATAGCGCTTACCTTCGGGGAGCCTATCTTCGTGGAGCTGATCTTGCGATAGCCAACCTTGCGGGCGCCAACCTTGCGGGCGCCGATCTTGCGGGAGCCCGCCTTGGGGGAGCCAACCTTGAGAGAGCCAACTTCGGGAAAGCCTCCCTTCGGGAAGCCTCCCTTGAGAACGCTCACCTTTATTCCGCCAACCTTGCGGGAGCCGACCTTGCGGGAGCCGACCTTACGGGAGCCAATCTTGAGGGCGCCGATCTTGGAAAAGCCGACCTTCGGAAAGCCTCCCTTGAGAAAGCTCCCCTCTATTCTGCCAATCTTGGGGGAGCCAATCTCGGGGGAGCCCGCCTTGCGGGAGCCAACCTTGCGGGAGCCAACCTTGAAGCAGCCAATCTTGAGGGCGCCGATCTCAGCAAAGTTACCTCATTTTACAAGGCAAAACTTGATCCGGGCATTCTCTCTAAAGTCAAGGCCGAATGGCCTGAAAAACTTGCGACTTTTTGGGATGATACAAAAAAAGAATGGATTATCGATACTACTCTTCTTGAGAAGGTCAAGTCAACTGATTGGCATGGGTGGCCAGAGGGAAAAGATCACGGTAAATAACTTTTTTGCCAATGACGATTCCGGCTATAGTTCTTCGAAGACGGAACCTCCCGCGACTCAACCCACGGGGACCGGGTCGGGAACGTAGATGCTTTCAGGTCATTTTTATCGGAATGCACCCTTGAGGCTGGCCTCCAGAAAAAGCGCGAGGGATCAACGAAAATCCCGGAAGCTCCCCGTCAGAAACCCCTTTTTATTTTTTTACACAGTAATTATTTTTAGTAAGTATAGGTAAATATAAAAAAACGGGAAAATTAAGCCGATACTGGCCGATGCGGACGTATAGCAAGAAAGGGGAGGGGTCGATGCTGGCTTCGCAAGATCATATTGACATACTAAAATCAGGAGTGGGGAATTGGAATAAATGGAGGGAAGAAAACAAAAGCACCAAGCCCGCACTTGAATTTGTTTACCTTGAGAAAGCCCACCTTGAGAAAGCCAACCTCGTGGACGCCTATCTTCAGGGAGCCGAGCTCTGGGGCGCCGACCTCGGGGGGGCCGACTTGCGGGGCGCCAACCTGCGGGGCGCCAATCTTGCGGGCGCCCACCTTGGGGGAGCCAACCTCGAAGGAGCCCATCTTGAAGGAGCCAACCTCGGGGGAGCCCGCCTTGAGGGGGCCGACCTCAGCAAAGTTAAATCATTTTACAAAGCAAAACTTGATCCGCATATTCTATCCGAAATCAAGGCCAAATGGCCTGAAAAGCTTGCAACGCTATTGGATGTTCGATTGATGGATTGGGTTATTGATGTCGCTCTTCTTGAGCAGGTCAAGAAACCCGATTGGAATGGGTGGCCGGATGACGAAGATCAAGGTAAATGACTTACATGGCGGCATGCGGGTTTCAGTCGAGGACCGGTAGCTCGTGGTCCGCCGAATCGAAATATTCCGTTTCGTTGTTATATTTCGTTATCTGCTGAAAAATTATCCCGGTGACGGCTTTCCAAAGGTAGGTACTGAAACGAAACATTTTGTATTCCCCGGGTTTCGTCCTGTAACGTAGTTTGTAACTGTGGATTTTTACAGAGGCCAGCAGAACGCATTCCTGAAGAATATCCTCCCTGAATTCTCTGATTTTTGACGAATGCAACGTGGTTTCAATTCTGAAAATGAAGAAACCCAGCAAGTGCAATTGAAGTTTCTGGCGGGCCGGAATATCTCCCTTTTTAGCGAGGGAGATCAGCTTTCGCTCTTCCGGTAAAGGAAGCATCGTAGGGCCGATGCGGTTTTTTTAAGCTGGAGAAAAAGTGGCGGCATTAAAATGAAAATAAAATTGGAGCGCCTGACGTTTATCCAGACGGGCCCCTTGTGTTTTAATCCCGCGCGAAGGAGAGCACCCGGACCGATACGGCGCCGGCATGAAGCAGCGCTTGCGCAGCAGCGCCGGTGGTCGAGCCGGTCGTCATTACGTCGTCGATGAGGAGGAGTGTTGCTCCCTGAATCCTTGCCGACGAGCCCGAAGGTACGGCAAATGCGCCTATCATGTTTTTCCGACGCGATCTCCGGTTCAGGCTGGTCTGCGTAGCGGTCTTGCGAATTCTCTCAATAATCCCGTCAAAAAGGGGCAACGTTTTCGCTTCCGCAACGCCTCGAGCCAGATAATCGGCTTGGTTATACCCCCGTTTCCGGCGACGAGAGGAGTGAAGAGGGACCGCGACGACGCCGTTGATGCCGTCGAAAAAATCCGGTGTGGCAAGACGGGCAAACCGCAAAGCAAGATCAAATGCCAAGCGCTTCTTCCCGCGGTACTTTACGTGGTGGAGCACGGAGCGGACCGGGGCGTCGAAATCGAAAAACGAATAGGCGCGATCGAAGGGAAAATCAAAGCCGTCCCTGCACTGACAGGGGCCGAAGGCTCGGTTCACGGCGCAGCGGGGGCAGGGATCACGATTGCGGTAGTTTTCAATCAGGGCGATTTCGCACTCGCCGCAGAGCCACCTTTCATCCCGAGGACGGGGCTTGTCGCACACGATGCAGAGAGCAGGAAAAAGGTAGTCGATGGCTCGCTGCAGAAAATCAAAGGAGGCGCAGTTCATGGCATGAACGGTTCTCTCTTTTCTATATTGAGCGATGCGTGTCCTTGAACTCTTCGCCTTTACCATCTGTAATACTCGAAACCTCCGGCGGCTGGGGCTTGAAAAGCAGGCCGCGCAGAATCAGTCCCGAAAATATAATAAAGAACAGGATGCAGAAGATCTGGTTGTGGCTGAAGCCGCCAAGGCGCTCGTCGGGAGCGTAGAACCGGGAAAAATCCACCAGGAAGCGAATCACCGTGTACATGAGCCCGGCGAGATAAAAGAGGAAACCGGTAAACGGCTTTCTTTTGCCGATAAAAAGCACGGTAAAAAAGATGAGAAATCCGCCAACCGACTCGAAGAGTTGCGATGGGTAGAGCGCGACCGCGTGCATGTCGTGCTGATAAATCCCTGCGGCGCTCGAAATCGGAAAGCTGACCCCATAGTGGTCGGTCGGCGCTCCGTAACAGCAGCCGTTCATAAAGCAGCCGACCCTTGTCAACATGACTCCGAGGCCGAACGCAGGCGCAACGGCATCGGCATAGGGAAGAAACGGCAGCCGCTTGATCCGGAAGTAGATAATCGATGCGATCAGCGCACCGATAAAGCCGCCGTACATGACCAGTCCGCCGATGCCCACCATGCCGTCATGAAACGGGTTGATGATCGATACCAGGTCACCCCGGAACTCATCGTAGTGGAGAATCACATAGTAGGCGCGCGCACCGATGATGGCCGAGAGGATCAGCCAGATCCCGATGTCCGCAATGACATCCGGGTTGAGACCATTTTTTTTTGCTATGGCGGAAGCCAGCAGGATGCCGAACAGAAACGACAGCATCAGCATGAACCCATAGGAGTGTATGGGAAAATTAAGTATATGAAACAATACCGGATGCATAGAAGCTCTCTCCCTGAATACCTGGCTCTACAGCCCTGAATTGACGAAAAAATAATTTCTGCGGTCCCCTCCCGGTGGAGTTGCAGTCATTCCGACACCGCCGCAACGATATCTGCGGGGGTGTCGGCAAGAAGCCGTGCGCCGCTTGAACACAGCTCCCGACGCGAACGGAAACCCCAGGTGGCGCCGATGGCAAACATCCCGGCACTGCATGCGGTTTTCATGTCCACATCGCTGTCGCCTGCGAGAACAAACTCGGATGGAGGTATGCCTGCGGATGCCGCGATGTGTATTGCGCCCGCGGGATCGGGCTTGAGCTGGAATCTGCCGCCTCCGAGAACGAAATCGAACGTGTTGTCGCCGAAAAAATGGGAGACCATGGTCAAAACGAGTTCATGCGCCTTATTCGAGAGCACGGCGCAGCGAATACCGCGCTGCCGCAGGGCGGCGAGCATCGCAGGGATGCCCTCGTAGGGCAAGGTCCGGCGCGCCCACGCTTTCGCATATAGTTCACGCATGACGGTAAGGCACGTGTTCACGGTCGCTTCGTCGCATCGGTCGGCCGGAAGCACCCGCGCCGCGAGCATATCGAGCCCCATGCCGACAACGTCGCGATACCGGTCGGTCGGCCATGCGGGGAATCCCAGCCTTTGCAGGGCGCCATTCATTGAGTCGGCGATGTCGTCGAGCGTATTGAGAAGCGTTCCGTCGAGATCGAAAATCGCGGCCTTGAATTTCATGGAGATCGCTTCTCCGGATACCCGGCGCTTTTCAACGCGGCAATTTCGCGCGACGTAAGGGGGCGAACCGCACCGGGCCTGAGGTCGGCGAGCCGCACCGAGGCGAAGCGGATGCGGATGAGGCGCATTATTTTATAGTCAAGCTTCTCGAACATGCGGCGAAGCTGCCGATTTTTCCCTTCGTAGAGATCGACCTCGTATTCGAACTTCCCCGACGGCACGGTGCGCACTTCGCCGGCGTGGAGAACCTGACCTTCGGATTCGATGCCCGTCCCGAGCCGGTCTTGGTCCTCTCTTGTCAAAGCACGATCGAGCTTCACATGGTATACCTTCTTGATGTTGTAACGCGGATGGGTGAGGGCATGGATCAGGCTGCCATCATTGGTAAAAAGCAATAGCCCCTCCGAGTTGCAATCGAGCCGCCCCACGTAATTCAGGTGGTCGGCCGTAACCCCGACGTCGCGCATCGCATCGTACACGGTTGGGCGCCCTTCGGGATCCTGGCGCGTGACCATGACCGATGCCGGCTTGTGAAAAGCGATGTATTCGAGACGCCGGACCGGTTTGAGCGAGCGTCCGCAATAGGCGACCGCGTCGGAGGGTGAAACGCGGGTTGCGAGGTTGGTTACTTTGCTGCCATTGACATACACGTGGCCGCTGCAAATGAGCTCGTCGCATTTCCGGCGGGCGCCGAGCCCGCATTGGGCAAGGTACCGGTTCAGCCGGATGGCGTCGGATCGGGGCGTTTCACTGTTGTTCATGGTCGCTATCGGACCGTTACTGGTCATAAGGTAAGAAGCTCTTCAACCGCGTCGATGACCGTCACCGCTACCCCGCTCTGCATCCCGATTCTCGCGGCGCTGTAGCCGTCAAGCGTGGATCCCGCATAATTGAACATGACCGCCGGCAGGAGTGCGCCCTCGATGCGGCCGGCTCGTTTTGCCGTTGCAATGACGCGCAGGACGTCGGCCGCACCGATAAGGCCGGCGACCGTTATCGATTCGCCCATGAATCGATTGAGGATCGGGGTGGCTTCCACCGTTATGCCGGGACAAAGACGCCCTATTTCCTGCGCTATTCCATTGAGAAAAGGAAACGCCGAGACCGATGTTGCAAGAAAATACCTTCTCTTTGCTCCTGTTTGCCGCGAAGGAGAGGGCCGCCGTCGAAATTGTCGCTTGGCCCTGTTCCACGAATCAAGCAGTCGACGCACGAGTCCGACGCCGTTTTCGATCTGCGGATAGTCTTCGTAATAGCTCGCAGGCGGTATGGGGAGACCAGCCTTGAGCAGGAGTTCGTCGGCCAGGAACACCCTGCGTAAGCCACGTTTTTTTTGGTCGAGATCGCTGATGTGGCCGACCATGGAGCAGATTTCGCCGGCGACCTGGCGGTCAACCGGCGGCAACGGAAAAGTGCGGAAACGGGTCAACCCGACCGGCACCACCGCCACCGAAAGCAGGCAGTCGCGGAGCGAAAGAAGATCACGCAACGTCTGTTTAAGCACTGCACCATCATTATAGCCGGGGCAGACCACGATCTGCGTATGCAGCCGGATGTCGTTTCCGCACAGGAGCCGCAACTGCTCCATGATATCCGGAGCGCGCCGGTTGCCGAGCATGGTCCGGCGTATCCTTGAATCGGTGGCATGGACCGAGATGAAAAGCGGAGACAAGCCGAGCCGCAGGATTTTCCGCAAATCGGCCTCCCGCGCTCCCGCGAGCGTGACATAGTTGCCGTTGAGAAAGGAGTGGGTCAGGTCATCATCCTTTATGTAAAGCGTCGATCGCAGACCCGGCGGCAACTGGTCGATGAAACAGAAGATGCAACGGTTCGCGCAGCGCCGGATCGCTTCGGGCCCGAACTCGACGCCAAGCACAGCGCCCGCTTTCCGCGTTACGTCGAGGTTCCGGACCCTGCCGCGGCGTAAAACCTCGAGACCGAACTCGGGTGCGGCAGCGCAGAAACGCAGGTCAAGTTCATCATCGATTGGATAACCGTCAACGGCCATGATGCGGTCGCCCGCACGAAGGCCCTCCTTATAGAGCGGTGACGATGCTTCCAGCCGCGTGACCAGGATTCCCGTCATTTTTGTCATGGGATATTAAACATCGGGGTTGGAAGCGTCGTGCGAAACGAAACGGTGCGGTAGCCAACATGGGGCGCTGAGTCGGAAACATCGAACCCTGACCTGCACGTATGAACCACCGTTCGGGGGAAGTTACAGGAAGAGATCTTTGACTTTTGACCAATTGGTTTTGGTCGTCGGGGCGGTGTGCGCAATGAATTTCTGCGTATTTGTTGGCGATATGGTAACGCCGGTAACTGCGCCCGCTGAATTAACCGTTCCTGGTGAAGCACCCTGCTTCACCGTCGAATTGGCCGATTGAGCGTAGACAAGTGCCGCAGCTGCGCTTACCATGATCAGCAATTTAATACAATTTTTCATATTATCATGCACTTCCCGGTAGTTCCCTGAGGAAGGTACTGCTGATAATATAATAATTATTTAATGGAGGCGCAAACTTTTTTTTGCATGCATTCGATGTCGTACTCTCGAATACGGCTGTAAGCTTCCAATTATTGCAATCCCGATGTATTTTTAGCAACCAAACGTCGGGGTGTAGCGCAGCCTGGTAGCGCACGTGGTTTGGGACCACGTTGTCGCTGGTTCGAATCCAGTCACCCCGACCATTTACGTTAATCAATAGTGCATAGTGCGAGCTCCTCGTCCTTCAAGCTTTATGCGCCCTTAGCTCAGTTGGATAGAGCTACGGATTTCTAATCCGTCGGTCGTGGGTTCGAATCCCGCAGGGCGTACCATAAAAAGCCTCGGAACTCATTGATTTTACTATGAATCCGGGGCTTCATATTTTCAGCCCGATTTCTGCAAAGACCCCTGAAGTACCACAGAAAACCCCATAGGTGTGGCGCCTGCTGTGGCACATTCGGCGTTACCTGTCGAACAACCAGTCCTCCATTTCGATGAAACCTTGCTCGCGTCGGCATGGTAGTACCGGTCGATCATGGCCGGGGAATACTGAATCCCAAGATTCTTCAGGTCACGCTCCGAAAAACCATTATCCAGCATCCAGGTAATGGCGCAATGCTTGAGGTCGTGCCATCGGAAGTCTTCGACATTCGCCGCCGCGAGGATTAAATGCCAGTGTTTCTTGAAGTTGCCCAGAGAGTAAACGCTTCCCCCCTCATCGACCAATCGAGGGAAAAGCAGATTGCAGCCAGGCGGCAGCGATTTGTGATTTTCGACGTGAATTCAAGCTTCTCTAAAGGAAAATCATTCTTGTAACCGGAGCGCATCTCAAATATGGGTCAGCGGGTTCAGATGGACAATCGGCTTGAGAACTGCGGTCGGAACAATTTTTGGAAATACAGGCAAGGATAAAAAAATCAAAGAAAACGAGCATGATGATCAATTGAAAATTCGTCGATTCCTTTGTGAGAGCCGCCTGAACCGGCTCCGCTTAAAAACGATTAATAAATATCCCCACCAATAGACCCGCCGTTGCAATAAAGAGACTTGCAGCAGGGAGAAGGATGGTCGAAAGGAACCGGTATTGTTGAGCCAACGGCACAATGATTATGTCCCCATCTTCCACGGTAGTTCGAGTGGAAGTTTGAAAAACATCCCCGTACACCTCAGCGATGGTGATATTATCTCTATTCGCCCGAGGGGTAATGCCACCGGCAAGATTTACATAGTAATTGATATTCCGGTTCGGGCTGAAGGTATAGGCGCCGGGACGATCGACGCTCCCGCTGACATATACCATTTTTTCGGCGCGGGGAATAATCAACTGGTCGCCCGGTTCGAGAATGGTTTCGGGATGATTTTTCATCAGGATTACCGAATAATCTCTCGTAGCCGTCATCATTGACAGGCCGGAACTGAGCTCAGGGCGCATGGCGGCAAGGGGTTCATGCACATCCTGCGAGCTCCCTTGCGAGAAGAGGTTGGAGGGAATCTTGCCGCGCCTGACGATTGCCGCTTTATCCATGTTTGCAAAGGGCGTATAATCACCCGCGAGGGCAAGTACCTGTTGAACCGTTGTTTTCCTTTTTGAAATCGGGTAGACGCCGGGATGATTAACCTCCCCGATCACGGAAACGACAAATATTTCAGAAAAGTCCTTCAAATAGGGAACGGTGATGACATCGTTGTTTTTTAAGCAAAAATCCCGAGACTCCTTCTCGTTAATATTAATGGTCGTAATCTGGTAATTGCGCATTTCATCCATCCGTTGAATAAGAATATGCTCCGAATCGGCATTCGGGTCAAAGGAGAAAAACGTGAAAAAGTCGCCGACCCGCTCCTCCTGATGAATGGGCACGAGTCCGGCCAGAACTCCTTTGATTCCTCCACCGATATATACCCGGTTGGTGGCGGGAAGAACCGTAAGGTTATCGCCGGGATAGATGTAGGGATTCTGGGAGAAATCGCCCTTGAGCAAATATTTCAGCAGATCGCAAACAATCAGGGAATCGCTATTTTTATGTCGCAATCCAACCGATCGAAGATTATAGTCGTTCAAATACTGGGAGGTTGCCGGTTGTTCTCTTTCCTTGTTTGCTATCTTCAAGGCATCCCAAAGGCGCAGATGGCCGGGAAGAGTATAGGTGCCCGGACTGGAAACCGATCCGGAAATCGAAATGGTGGCACTCTTGATATTTACTAAAGAAACATGGATGTCATTCGCCTTTTTCAGCTTCGCTTTTACAAAACTCATAATGAGCGCTTTCGCCTGTGCCAAGGATACTTTCCCTAATGAAAGTATTCCGAGCGATTGCAGGTAAAGATCGCCATTCTCGTCGATGGATCCGATATAATTGATCGAAGGCATGTCGGCGGCATAAATCCGGAATATATCGCCGCCGCCGATATAATAGGTGTTTTGATCGAGTGAATTGTCCGCGGTGATAACCTCTGATTTCGGGACACGGTAGTCCGAGAAAGAATAGTTGCCGGGTCCTGGAGCGGGCATTTCACTTCCCCCTCGTAAACTCTGGCGCTCCTGCTCCTGGGTCATTGATGGTAGGAGTTCCTGGCCATGGAGCTCGAAAACGGTTGTAAGTAGTGCTGCCACTATGAGCCGTGCCTTAAATAACAATCTGAAAGCCGACTTCGAACGAATCATGCCCTATTCTCCTGTCATGAAAACCTTACTTTTCAAGTAGCTTTTGCAGCACAGCTCATTGTTCAGGGGTATTTCGTGCATCCAATAGGATATGATGGGCCGCTTGTGACCGGCACGAACGAATTATCCTGAAATCGTCGGTGGATACCTGCATCACGAGGCTTTCTTCATCTCCAGCAGCAATGAGCGCACACGTTCATTTTTCATCAGAACGTTTGAAAAATAAAACTGGAAGCCAAAAAAAAGAAAAAAGAGGAAGTGCTCAACGAGGATATCGACCCCCATCACCATCAGTCGCTTCGGTCGTGCTTTGTACTGCGGTACATAGGGGCGATCGATAACGATCAGTGAAGAAACATTCTTGGCTTCCTGTATCCGGGCTTCTTCGAGTTCCCGTGAAAAAAGTAATATTACCTGGTTATAGACCTCGATATCCCGCAAAAGGTTGGTATAAAGCGGTACCAGCTTGGCCGAAAGCCCCAAGCTGGGAAGAACATCAGGAACACTGCTGGATTCGATCTGCGAAAGTTTTTGGTTATAGACCGCCTCATTCTTCTCCAACTCGTCGATTTCCGGAAGATTGCCCTGAAATTCCTTTTGCAATGCCTTTATTTTGAGGTCGTTTAAAATCGCAGCGGATTTTATCTCAGCATAATTTTGCAAGGCAAGCTTGACCTGCTCGGGAGCGATAAATGCCTTATTCGCTATTTGAAAATCCTGGAAGACCTTCTGAAGGCTGTCGAGCTTCAGTTTATACGATTGAAGTTGATCTTCGATAAAAAGACGGTTTCGATGGGCGCGGCGTATGGAAATACTCTGGATCGCCGAGTCAAGGAGAGAATAGGCAAAATCACAAAGCATTTTTGCGCTATCGGGTGATGGATGATAGCAGGTAATAGTGTATCCCAGGATTTTCTCTAATCCCAGCCCTCCTTTTTCTTTGGTCTGGAACATGACATACTTCTCCAGCATCCTGGACGCCAATTCGTATTTCGCCTTTTTCTTCGTAAGTTTGAACATGCGGTAGAAGTTAAATTCCTCCAGTATGCGTCGTTTGATGCCGTTACTTTCAAAGACAATTGGGACCTGCTCGTTAATAACCGACCCTCCCGTTAACGATGGTAGCGAAATACCCATTAAGGAAAGGACGCTTGATGATCCTTCCGCCGACGGCAGGAACGATAGCTGGGCGCTGTATTCCTTTTTGGAAAGAACAAAAGCATGTACAATGGCAAGGGTGAGAACAACGACGAAGTTGATAGCAATAATGAGACGCCGCTTCCACAGAAATATCAGGAACTTATCCAAACATTTCTCCTTTTTCGTTATCGCAAAAACCATGCTCGGAAATGCAATTTTCTTCTTTGAAGGATTCGGCGCGGCACAATATGATTGAAAAAAATACTATATCTCGTTCATATGGCGCTCTTCAAAGATTCAGGGATATGGCGCATCTTCATAAAATAATGGGAAAACTTCTATTTGAGTACGTCGCGGCTGATGTAAAATTGAACCGGAAGGGCGGCGACTATAGAGACTTCAGCCGTGAAAATTCCTCAGGATTCATATGATGAACATTTTTTTCTTCCGGAAATCCTCGCGTTTCAACCGCAGCACGGTAGGCTTGCAGTGCCTTACATGTCAGCTCGCGAAGATTGATAAAACTTCTCGCGTGCCTGAACGTTTTTTCGGATAACCCAAGGATATCATTAATCACCAGCACCTGGCCATCGCATGAACGCCCGCTTCCAATGCCTATGGTGGGAATCCTGAGCGATTCCGTAATGAGGCCTGCAACCTCCTCGGTGATTTTTTCCAGAACGATGAGGACCGCGCCAGCGTCTTCCAGCCTCAAGGCGCTCTCAATCAACAGACGCGCTTCGTCGACGGATGCGCCGAAAACTTTAGGTTTCACCCCATGAAGCTGAGGATTATAGCCTATATGAGCGCACACGGAGATCCTTTTTTTTGCCAAGTGAGCCACAATCGCTCTTTTTCCCGCCCAGCCTTCAATCTTTACCGCTTCCGCTCCGGCTTCAAGCAGAAAGCGTGCGTTTTTTTCCGCTGCGGAGGGTGTTTCGGCGGATTGAAAGGGAAGGTCGGCCAGCAACAAGGCATTTTTTATGCCGCGAGCGACCGCGCTCGTATGGTGCACCATATCGGAAAGCGTAACTTCCTGCTCGCTGGCGTACCCCAGCATATTGGTTCCCACGCTATCCCCCACCAGGACAGCATCCACTCCGGCTTCATCGGCAATCTGCGCTGTGGGGAAATCGTAAGCGGTTACCATCGTAATCGGGTCGAGATTTTTCTTTTTTTTCAAGAGATAATCAAGATTCCGCTTCATGATTGCCCAAAAAATAATTCAATCCGATGCACGGCTCTTAATTTAACGGTGCAAATGTCGTAACTTGAAGACCCGCAGCAGGTTGATGGTGCTGGGTTCGCCCATTTACGCTGAATCTGCAGGGGGCCTCGGCGCGCCCTCTCCATACCGGTAAAACAGAAAATACAGTGCAATCGTAAAGCTACTTTCTGTATCGGGCGGATTGAGGCTCTCACTAAACAATGAAGATTATTTTAATCTGAGCCAGCGCCATCTAGGCCATGGGCTCTTTTCATGGGATAATGGAATTATGGCGTCGAAATGATAATTCTCTCAAAACTCCTTATCCAGGTCAGCGTTCTATTGTTCTTCAGTTTGAACAATATGCGCGAAAACGACTCCGGCGTCATATATCGATGACTGCGGTGTTAAACTGATTCGTAACACCTGAAAAGAACTTTGTCATCGTGGAATTCGATGATTTACGGAAAATACTCCGCAGTGCATTATGGATTCGTTTAACCTCGCCGAAGAACAACCCCGATCAAACCTGTTGCCGACGATTGCGTCGCCTATCGGTGACCGCGCCTGAATACCTTTACCCTTGAAAAATCCGCCCTGGTGAATTTATTGACACACAGCGAAAAGAAAGCGGCGCCCAGCGCAAGCATGAGCAGCGCGCCCATCGGAGGCATGATGGTGAATCCATGAATGGTGAAGGCGACTCCCGCCTTGACCAGGGTTCCCGATGGCAGGCCATCCATATGCAACGCAATATATCTGAACGCCGATGTCGCATAGGTCAGCGGGTTCAGATAGACAATCGGCTTGAGGATCGCCGGCAGAACGGTTGTTGGAATATAGGCGCCGGATAAAAAAATCAGAGGAAACGAAACGAGCATGATGATCAATTGAAAGTTCGTCGATTCTTTTGTGAGAGCCGCCAGGTACAGGCCAAGAGAGCTGAAAGTCAATCCAACCAGGCACATGAGCGCGACCATCATGCCGCCGTGGAAAAGGTCGATCGTGAGCCCCATGAACAGGCCTATTATGATAATTATGCATCCCTGGAGCACGGCGATGACCGTCGATGACAGCACCTGTCCCGTCGCGATCTGCCACCGGGCGATCGGCGCGACCAGAATTTCCTTCATGAATCCGCTCGAAATATCCTCCAGAATGTTCATTGAATTGTTGAGGGCGGTTTGAAAAACGGTCATGATGATGATGCCGGCAATGAGATAGTTCATCGGATGTTCCAGACCGGCCGCCGCGGACCTGGTGACGAAAGAAAAAATGAAGAGGAATATTCCGGACATGAACAGGGTAAAGACAAGCCTCATTTTGTCCCGTGAAAATTTGATCAGATTTCTCATCAGAATTGCCTTGATCGGTCGAATCATGCCCTGATCTCCTTGCCGGTAATCGCGATGAACACGTCGTTAAGAGTTCCCTTGTTGATTTCGATGTCGTCGATTGCGCTCCCGAATGAAGAAATGATCCGCACGATGTCGCCCATTTCCGTCACATGAACGGCCAAGCGCCCATCATTCTCCTTAAACCCAAGGGAGTGGTCTTCGAGGTAACGCACGAGCGTATCGTGGTCGGACGTTTTAATCTTCATCGTCGTCGAAGTGTATTTCTTTTTAAGATTGTAGGGCGTATCGTGAGCGACGATTCTCCCATGGTCGATGATTGCCACCTTATCGCAGATTTCCGCTTCGTCCATATAGTGGGTGGTCAGAAAAATGGTAATGTTTTTCTGTTTTTGGAGTTTCTGGATGTAATCCCAGACATTGGTTCTGGTTTGCGGGTCCAGCCCGGCGGTCGGTTCATCCAGAAAAAGGACTTTTGGAAAGTGGGCAAGTCCCCGCGCAATTTCCGTCCTTCTCTTCATACCGCCCGAAAGGCTCTCCACCGGGGCCTTTTTCCAATCCATGATGTCGACAAGCTCAAGCACGAAATCGATTCGCCCGCTGACCTCCGCTTTCGGAACCTTGTAAAAATCGCAGTGCAGCTTCAAATTTTCTTCCACGGTTAATTTGCCATCCAGCGTCGATTCCTGAAATACGATTCCTATATCCTTCCGCACCTTCTCTTTTTGGGTGGTAACGTCATTGCCGTTGATTCGTAACTCCCCATGCGTTTTTGAGAGTATCGTGCACAGCGTATTGATGGTGGTACTTTTACCGGCGCCATTGGGGCCGAGAAACGCGAATATCGAACCCTGTTCCACGCTGAACGAGATAGTATCCACGGCGCTGAAATCGCCGAATTTTTTCGTAAAATTCTCCACTTCGATACTATTGACAACCATTATGGAAAACTCCTTTCAGGAAACATGGCATCTTTGAATGTGGATTCCGGCGCATCGTGCTGAAGAGAGCGGATGCTTTCCCTGACCGGGGCCATGGGCGATTCGAAATTACAGCGGCGCGATCGGTTCGAATCAGGCGCTGGGAACCATGAAACAGCGCCTCTGATGCCGGAGTCATCTTTTTAGAGTTGGCGAACCGTAAAAAGCCATAGTAATTTTCAAAGCTATCGTTTTTGTTATTGCGATGGTTGCCTGTCCGGACACGTTCATTTTATGAGACGCAGGAACATTGAAAATATTGCATGCAAACCGGAAAATGCCGGGAAATCGCTCACGGTGTTCGATCCGCGATGATCGTGGCGGCAGCAGGAAGCGGGCAAACAGTGAAAGAATTCAGAAAAAACTACTTATCAGTCAAGGACGAAGGTATGGTAAAAAAAGCTGCGCTTGAATATTTTTGATGCCAAGTGAGGCTGGTAAAGCAACCATTCAACGGGAGAGTCTATGCAGATGAGTTATAAGCCCGATGCGAAGCGGTATGACGGAACGCCGTTCAGGCGCTGCGGACGATCGGGGGTTGTATTACCCCCGGTATCGCTCGGGCTCTGGCAGAACTTCGGCGGCGTCGATGTTTTCGAGACGGGACGGGCGGTGATCCGGCGAGCTTTCGATCGAGGCGTGACGCATTTCGACCTGGCGAACAATTATGGTCCGCCGTATGGGTCGGCCGAGGAAAATTTCGGGGTAATTCTGCGGAAGGATTTCCGCGGCCACCGGAATGAACTCGTGATCTCGACGAAAGCGGGATATGATATGTGGCCGGGGCCCTACGGCAGTGGCGGCTCGCGCAAATATCTGCTTGCGTCCCTGGACGAGAGCCTGGAGCGCATGGGCATCGAGTACGTCGATATCTTTTACTCCCACAGGCCGGCAATGGATGTTCCGCTGGAAGAAACCATGGGCGCGCTGGCGCAGGCGGTACGGCAAGGCAAAGCTTTGTATGCGGGCATCTCGTCGTACAGTCCGGAGCGGACGCGCGAAGCAGCGCAGATTCTAAGGAAAGAAGGCGTACCGCTTCTGATTCATCAGCCGTCCTATTCGATGCTGAACCGCTGGGTGGAAAAGGAACTGCTCGGCACGCTGGATGAACTGGGCGTGGGCTGCATTGCATTCTCCCCGCTGGCCCAGGGACTTCTGACGAACAAATATCTGAAGGGGATGCCCGAGAATTCACGCGCGCGCGGGGAAGGTTCATTTCAAAAGGAATTCCTGAACGAGGAAAATCTCAAGCGAGTGCGGGCGCTGAACGAAATCGCGAGGGGACGCGGGCAGTCGCTGGCGCAGATGGCGATCGCGTGGGTGCTGCGCGACAAGAGGGTCTCCTCGGCGCTGATCGGAGCGCATAGCGTGGAGCAGCTCGATAACTCGCTCGATGCGGTGAAGAACCTTCAGTTCACGGAATCCGAGCTGCGTGAGATCGATCGCCATGCACAGGAAGGGATGATTGATATATGGAAAGACGCCCGGGAGGGAGCGGCGTAACGCGACGCCGCTGGGTGACATTCTGACGGCTGTTATATCCGCTAATTTTTGTAGATTTTTAACCTTTCGGTGACCGGTGTGTCGCAGGGTAAGAATGCCGGCCGCAGCGAATACCTGTGTAAAGAAGAGCCCGGTTTCCCATCGATTCGACGCCCTTAAAGAAGCAGCCGGCTCTATTTCCCCCTGCCCGTGATCCCTTACCCGTCGCTACAACAACCCGCTCCCGTTCGTCCGAAACGAGCTTCCCCTATTTTCAAATTGCCGATTATTGCGGCGGGTTTTGTATTGCCCGAACCACCGCATGGTTAACGCAGGGCGACCGCTCATAAAATGGACGGATACTCGTATTATTTATAAAGAGATTGTATGATACCCTGGTGGATAGGAGTTATCGTCGCCGTTGTTTCACTCGGCATTGGATTTTGTGTTGGGATTTATATGCGCATCAGCAGAATCGATTATGATGCAAGGCATTTTGAGTGCTGTGATAAAGACATCTGTCCGCATCTGGATCCGTCAAAAAAGAAGTAACGGTCAGCTCCCCTTCTCCGGTGAGGAGGGGGAGCTGACTGACGAGGGAGGAGGCGGGCGGGTCACTGATTCCCTGTGTAACCCTCTATTTTGTCAAAGCCGTCGCCGCTCGAACTCCTGTTGTAGCACGCAAAAGTTTACTTCTGGGCTCTATATGCCGGCACGAAAACCTCATCGACAAATTGCGCAAACCGGGTAGGCGCGTTCGGCGCCCCGTCGGGAACATTCGTGGGATGCAATTTCCCTTGTCCGACCGACACGGAAAGCTCCGCCATCCCGGCAGCCATGCTCTTGCTCATGCCCATGCCGACCATCGCCGCGACCGCCTGCTCTGCCGGAAATTGTACATACTTCAATCCGGGCAAAGCGAGTTTTGTGCTGAGAACCGCCGCAATTTCATTGAACGACAGCTGGTCTCCGTATAGATCATGCGCCGCGTGACCCGTAAAATTACGCGCGGAGAGAACCTTCGCCGCGTATGAGGCAATGTCCCGCGTTGCGACAAGGGAGAACTTTTTGTCCGGGGCGGCCGGATTGCCCATGATACCTTGATTTTTGATCATCGAGAGCATCATCAAGGTATTTTCCATGAAATAGGCTGCGCGGATAAATAGTGCGTCGAGATGGGCGATATTCCCGATCTGCCGCTCGGCTTCATGTATGCCCAGCACCGGTCCCGTGCCCGATTCGAGTTCGGCGCCGAAGCTTGACAGAAGCACGACTTTTCTCACCCGCGAATCCGTGAGCGCACGCACTGCCGTAGCGGTCAATTTTTTCTGAAAGCCTCGAAAATCCTCGGCGTCAACTTTAGGAGGAAGAAGCAGATACACCGCGTCGGCGCCTGAAAATGCCTTTGTCAAAAATGCCTGGTCCGTCTGATCGCCGGGAGCGATTTCCGCTCCCTTTTCCTTCAGCGCTCGAAGGCGTTCTTCCGACCTCCCGATTGCCCGGACCTTTTCTCCCTGGCGTAGAAGTTGGGTAGCCACTAATGAACCGGTATGTCCCGTTGCGCCGGTAATTGCTATCATAAAACCCTCCTGGAAAATGGTGAGTCGAAGCTGCAAAGTGGCTCCTGCCGCCGAATTCACCGCCCCGTTCGCACCGTTCGGTGTCAGCAGATTTAAACCACAGCCACAATTTTTGTATAGGAGTAGCAAATGGCGTGCCTTATTGTTGCTTTATTACACCTAAGAAGTGTGAAATGTTTTCACACCGCAGGGTAAGAAGTGGTTTTCCAGGGTTTTTGAGCGATCCAAATATCCTGGGTGAAATAACTCATGATAACAAGGAACCGCGCAAATACCGATCGCGTTTCCGTTTTTTGCTTTATAATCGGGCGAATATCATATTGTTATACTATAAGGAGAGCCTCTTTATCATGCCTGATTCATCAATCCGTGATAATTTTAAAAACGGCCCCGTAGGTGACTTTCTTTCAGAAGCCATCACGCCGAACTCCTCGGTTTCCATCGTCTCCGCTTTTTTCACCATTTACGCCTATCATAAGCTCCGGGAAAAGCTCAACAGCATCAAGGAACTGCGGTTCCTGTTCGGCGACCCGGCGTTTATTCAAGCGGTTGATCCGGAAAAAAACGAAGAAGTGCCCTCTATGCAAGAAAACTTCCAAGACATTTGAAGAGAAAGAAACTGACGTCAACATCGCCATTCAGCTTCTTGAGCAAGCCCTCAGAGATACTTACGACACCGCAATAATTCTATCCGGTGACAGCGATCTTCTACCGGCGTTACGTGCTACAAAGCGCAATTTCCCTGCGAAGTATTTCGGGATAGTGATACCACCCGGTCGTCAGGCGGAACTACTTAAAAAGGAAGCCGATTTTCACCGAAAGATAAAATATAAACACCTGGATTCATGTCGCTTACCCGATAGTATCAGCCTTGGCGGCGGCAATACCCTTGAATGTCCCATGAAATGGCGATAGAAAGACGCCCGCCAATGCCGAAACCAAGGGCGGCGAAAAAATGGATGCCTACAGCCATATTTTACAAAAGGCGGTCGCCGAAATTGTCCATGTTTTCAGGAAAAAAAGCAACCAGACGCTTACCACCGACCGGGGGGCGCTGCTCATTCCCAAAACAAAGCAGGTAATCGATATGGAAAGCTTTGAACTCGTCACCTGGCTTGTGATAAAATAGGAACACTGTGAAAAACCAAATAATTACCGTTCAAGGCAGTGGGATTGCGGTAATCACAAAGCATGAAGACGATTACCTATCCATAACCGATATCGCCCGGCATAAGAATCCTGAGGAGCCTAAGGATATCGTTAAGAACTGGATGCGGTCGAAGACAACGATTGAATTTCTCGGTTTATGGGAGAGGCTTCATAACCCGAACTTCAAAGGGGTCGAATTCGACTCCTTTATGTACCAGGCCGGCACTAATGCTTTTGTTTTATCACCATCAAAATGGATAGAATCCACAAATGCAATCGGTATTATCTCAAAGCCGGGGAATAATGGCGGCACCTTTACCCACCGAGACATCGCCTTTGAATTCGCCTCATGGATCAGCGCAGAATTCAAATTGTATCTTCTCCTCGAATTCCAACGGCTCAAAAAAACTGAAAATCAAAGCCTAAAGCTGGAATGGAACCTTCAAAGGACACTTGCAAAGATCAATTATCGGATACATACCGATGCGATCAAGGAAAAAATCATTCCTGTCCCGGTCACCAGGATGCAGGCTAATGCCATCTATGCAAGCGAAGCCGATCTTTTGAATGTCGCACTATTCGGCCAGACGGCAAAAGAGTGGCGCGAAAATAATCCCGGCAGGGGGACGCAATCGCCGGTGCAACAAGTGGGATCGTGGTTATTCTTCGGCGCTTGTGAACGGATCTATAATGCGCTGCCAAGCGTTTTCCGTCAAATCATTGAATTCCCTAAAAAAAGATATTTGAATGCGTTGCGAATAAGTCTACTCTTTTCACCCGAGACTATGGAAGTACAACAAGATTAAAAAATTGAAAGAAACCATAAAATAATAGTATAATTACTAAGGAACATCTATAGTAGAGAACCAAATTGGGAGATGTATTATGTATAATGACAGAATCCCGAAATACAAGGAACTTGCATTGAAGCGGAATTCAAAATTGCTTGTCTATGTGACAGGCGATAGGCAAGGGCTTGAGACTCAAATCCATTCGGAAGTGTTTGATTTTTTCATTTCCCACCTTGATAAATTTGGAGTTACACCAAAAATAAGCCTACTTCTTTATTCGCGAGGTGGAGAGACACTGGCGGGTTGGGGTATAGTGAACCTTATTCGTCAATTCTGCACTGACTTTGAAATTATCGTTCCATCAAAGGCTCAAAGCACTGCAACTTTAATGTGTCTAGCGGCCAATAGGATAGTGATGACAAAACAAGCGACCCTCGGCCCAATTGACCCTAGTGTGAATACACCATTAAATCCGAAAATTGAAGGTGGACCACCAAATGCCCGTTTTCCGGTTAGCGTTGAAGCAATTAAAGGCTATTTTGAATTAGCGAAAAATGAACTTGGGATAAATGGAGATAATGATCTCACTAAAATCCTTTTAACATTGACAGATAAGGTTCATCCCTTGGTTCTCGGTGAAGTTTACCGCGCACAAAGTCAGATTAAGATGCTGGCAAAAAGACTTATTACGTTCCAAACAACCGATGAGCAGAAAATTGAGAAGATAGTTTCATTTCTCTGTAGTGAATCTGGAAGCCATGATTACACGATCAATAGGCGTGAAGCAAGGGATTCATTGGGATTACAAATCGAAAAACCCAACGATGAATTGTATGGTATTATTAAGACAATATTTGACGATATAAATAATGAACTTGAACTCACAAATAAGTATGATCCAATGAGATTGCTTGGAACTAACAATCAAAAACCGTATTCTTTTAAGAGATGCTTGGTTGAAAGTGTTGAAAACGGGTCGCATGTATATTTAAGTGAGGGAACATTATCTAAGAGAGTGATTCAGACAGCACCTGGTATTCCGCAGTGGGCTGTTGACGATACTCGGACATTTGAAGGCTGGAGGAGACAATAATGGAAACTGGAACGACCCAACGGGATACAATTTCCTATATTACCTACACAACATCAGCTTCAATGAAATATGCTCATATGACGAGTGCATGCCCAGATTGCCTCGCTTCCGTAATGGAAAATAATGTAGTGTTATTGGATATTGGGTTTTCAGAATTAGAACAACGGTTTGAAACAGAGAAATAACCTATGTAAATATTTTTGCGCCTGTGGCGCAAAAAACGGCGCAAAAAAAGCGCAATTCTGGCGTTTGCCGCGTTTATTCGCCACGGTTTTTTGCGCCACTGCCACAAGAAGCGCAATTTTAGGGAGGGGCGGGGAGGAGGTTTAAATGCCGTTTAAATCGCCTTTAAACGTGCATTAAACCCCATTTTGCCGTGAATCCGTCGGCGCATTTCAGCGGACAGACTCCGTCAAGAAAAAAAGGTAAGAGGTAACTGCTACCGGGGTCCGCAAACGACCCGGAAGCCGCTGCTGAGACCCATTTTCTCCGGAAGGGCGTAGCTGCGGAATGCCGAGCAGAGTGCGTCGTCGCCGGCGTTGGAGGGGTCGCCGTCGTCCCACGTACCCCCGCGCAGCACGCGGTAACTGCCGCTTGCGGCGCCCGTCGGGTTGGTCTGGCTGGTGTCGCTGTAAATACCCCACCAGTCGTTGCACCACTCATACACATTGCCTGACATGTCATACAGCCTCCAGGCGTTCGGTTTCTTGGTCGCGACGGGCTGCGTGCTGTTGGGCGAATTGAGGTACCATACCGCATTCGCGCTTATCGCCTGAGTATCCGCCGTGGTCATCGGCGGGTATTTTCTCCCCCAGTAATAGTCGGTCGTGTCGTCGCCGGCGCGGCAGGCATACTCATACTCCGCCTCGGTCGGCAGGCGATAGCCATTCTTAGTGTAGTCGATGTTGAGATTTCCAAGACCCGTGCAACCGGCGCCCGGCGTCCCGGTGATGGATGAAAAAGTATAGACCGTATCTTTTACCGGTACTGATGCTTTACTGATCGCATTGCAGTACAAAACCGCGTCGTACCATGTCACCGTCTCCACGGGCCGCGTCGTGCTCGACTTGAAAAAGGAGGGATTGGTATCCATCGCCGCCTCGTACTGCGCCTGCGTCACGAGCGTCTGCGATATGGTGAATGTTCCGAGGGTCACGCTGTGCACGGGAGTTGAACCGGACCCTTGATTTAAAAGAAGTGAATTCGTATCGCCCATCTGGAAGGTCCCGTTGGAAATGGTTACCATGGTAGGAAGTGGAACGTTATTTTTTGGCCCGGTTGAGCTGCTCTTACTGCCGCAGCCCCACATCGCCGCCGCAACAACCGTGAGTATGCAGGCAAAATGTCCTTTTTTCATGAAAGCCGCCTTTCCTTTCATAGGTTTTTGAGAATCTATCTTTGAAAATGATTTTCCGCCATGGCGCATAGCCGCAATTGACCCCTTCCGAGCGCGTTGCACTCAGCGGCAGGTAAGTTAATAAAATAATCAATCCCCTTTCTAAAAAATAGGGATAGGAAAAAATATCCGAATTCGGCGCCTGATGCCGGCTGGCGGTTGAAACCAAATGGCAAGGGCTGAAGGTCAATCGTTGGGTCATGCCCCGGGATCGGGGAGGGCAGGAGTGCAAGAGGGATAATTTTTTCCATTTACAACCATGCACGCTATTTTTGGAGTATATTTATCCGGTGACAACTGCAACTGAAATCAAAATCCACGACGGGAGGCGACGGTGAAAAACGCTGCAAAGGTAGTTCGATTCAATCTGCTCGCACTTATGGTTTTCTCCGTCTCCGCCGCGATCCTGGGCGGATGCGCGGGGGGGTATGTTGGAATTCGCACGCCGCCGCCGCCGCTCCC
>JBEKOX010000012.1:0-47956 GCA_049521335.1 Chitinispirillaceae bacterium | reverse complement strand
GCCGTCGCCCGTGTACTGACCGTTAACGAATGAGAAATAAGTTTCGCCGTAGGAAGCAGTATGGGTAAAGGCGCATTCGATCTGCTTCTGCCGGAAATAGGCGGCTCCGTAGACCGTCTGCTCCCCTACTTCCGCCTGCAAGAGGTCGAGAAGTCCGTTTTTCGACTCGATCTTCTCCTTGTCGTAAAAGAGTTTGAGACCGGCATTGAGATAAGCATAGTTCCAGAGCCGTTTTTCGACGTACTCATGATTGAACCGGAAATCGCCGAAAATTTCCGCATCCGGCTCGAACTCAACATAGGTGCCGTCCGGCTCCTTGGAAGACCCTTTTTTCTTCGACTTGAACGCGCCACGCTCGAATGTCGCCTCGAAATATTCGCCGTTGCGGTAGGAAACCACGAGGAAACGGCTCGACAGAGCGTTCACCGCCTTGGTGCCGACCCCATTGAGCCCTACGCTGAACTGGAACACGTCGTCATTGTATTTCGCTCCGGTGTTGATCGTCGAAACGCAGTCGATCACCTTTCCAAGAGGAATACCCCTGCCGTAGTCACGCACTGACGCAGTGTTGTTTTCGACGGCGACATCAATCTTCCTGCCGAACCCCATGATGAACTCATCGACCGCATTGTCGATAACCTCCTTGAGGAGGATGTAGATGCCGTCGTCGGGGTTCGAACCATCCCCCATCCTCCCAATGTACATCCCGGTGCGAAGCCGGATGTGTTCCAACGAGGAGAGGGTTTTTATTTTGCTTTCATCGTAGATCGGAATATTGATTCGCGTGGCCATTGACATCCATCTTAATTGAGAGTAACAACCTTGAGATGCCAGCTACTTCATAGAGATTTTGGGGGTTGCCGAGTATTTAAAATACAACGGGTTGACCACCCCATAAAGCCCCTCCCGGAAATCGCGCCTTCAGGCACACTACCCGATGCCGGAAAATGTACTAAAAAATTGATCGGAGGCGGTTCACGAGCGTACGCCGGCATCGGCTGCTTGCCACCGATGGAATTTGAAGCTATTTTATCAAATGGAAAACACATGAAGAAATTTGGTCAGATTAACCTGAAAATCTCAGGAAGGTCTCCAGCGCAAGAAACACTTTTCAGTCAGGACTAAAGGCAAAATGTACGAAATCTCCGTCGAATCCACCTTCTCTGCCGCGCACCGGCTGAGAAACTATCAGGGGCCCTGCGAAAAACTCCATGGCCACAACTGGCTTGTCCGCGTAAAGGTGCAATGCGAAACTCTTGATGTCGCGGGTCTGGGCATAGACTTCCGGGTGCTTAAAGTGCATCTGCGCACCATTCTGGACCTGTTCGATCACAGCGACCTTAACCTTGTTCTCGATCCGCTCGGCATCAATCCCTCGTCCGAAAACATTGCCCGGTATATTTACGAAAAGCTGGAAGACGCACTCTCGGATTGGAACGGGAAAGTGGCGCGGGTCGAGGTGTACGAAACGCCGGGCAGCTGCGCCGCCTATTGCCGGCAGGAGCCAGCGTGAAAGTCTGCGAGATTTTCAAGAGCCTCCAGGGGGAATCGACCCATGGGGGAAAGATATGCTCTTTTGTCAGGCTTTCAGGCTGCAACCTGCTGTGTAGTTACTGCGATACGGAGTACGCGCGGACAGAAGTGGAGACATGGTCAATCGAGGAGATCGTCAGCGAAGTGCGGACCCACCGGACCAGGTTGGTCGAGGTCACCGGGGGCGAGCCCTTGCTTCAGCCGGAAACGCCGGTTCTCTGCAAAAGGTTTCTTGAACTCGGGTATACCGTTCTCGTGGAAACAAACGGGACCATGGATATCGCCGCAATTCAGCCTCCCATCATCAGGATTGTCGATTGCAAATGCCCGTCGAGCGGACACGAGGGATCATTCCTTGAAAAAAATTTCAGCCGACTGGCCCCTGCCGATGAGTGCAAGTTTGTCATCTCGGACAAGGCCGATTTTTATTGGGCGCTCGATGTCGTCCGCCGCGAGACCCTCCACGAAATCGTCCCCGTGCTTTTTTCGCCGAACATGACGCTGCTGCCGCCTCAAGAACTGGCGAAATGGATCATAGAAGAGAACGCGCCAGTGCGGCTGGGAGTCCAGCTGCATAAGCTCCTCTGGGGCGATCGGCGAGGGGTATAACGATAAAAATGACGCATGATTGCATTGTTCTCCTCAGCGGAGGCATCGATTCCGCGACCTGCGCGGCAATTGCTCGGCACGAAGGTTACACGCTCTATGCGATGAGCTTTTCCTATGGGCAGCGGCACAAGATAGAACTCGCCGCAGCGAAACGGATTGCCGATTCGGTCGGCGTCAGCGAACATCGGATTGTTGAGATCGACCTCCGCGCCTTCGGCGGCAGCTCTCTCACCTCACCGCTTGCGGTTCCAAAGAACCGCGACCTCTCCGCAACAACGGGCATCCCCACGACTTACGTGCCCGCGCGCAACACCATCTTTCTCTCCTTCGCCCTTGGCTGGGCCGAAGCGCTCGGGATCAACAATCTCTTTATCGGCGTAAACGCGATCGACTACTCCGGCTATCCCGATTGCAGGCCCGAATTCATCCGCGCCTACGAGCGCATGGCCAACCTCGCCACCCGGGCGGCCATCGAAGGCAAACGCCTGACCATTCACACGCCGCTCATTAACTTGACCAAGGCGGAAATCATCCGGAGAGGCGTTTCTCTCGGACTCGACTACGGCCTTACCCACTCCTGCTATGATCCGACGCCTTCGGGCCTCGCCTGCGGCGCCTGCGACAGTTGCCTGATCCGGAAGAAGGGCTTTATTGAAACGGGAATTGAGGATCCGACGAAATACGGTACTTGACAATAATAAAATATAGCGCACAAATAACGATTTTATTTTCCGATTCAACCGGCGCGCTTCCTACCAGCCCTGGACCGAATTCTGAAGGATCAGCTGAACCAGTTGTTGTATCGCTCTTGTTTTGCCCGTCTGTTCGTTCTCTGTTTGTAGGTTGTAAACTCCTTCACCGGTTATAGTTCCCTTGTAAATCGCCGTTTCCTTTTTATTGTCCATAAATTCGACCGCGGCGGTGATCCGGACAACGTACTGCTGTACGCTGACCTGGCGGGTGTCGGCGGCGCTGAAGGTGTATGGCACATTCGCGTAGGTGGTTACCGTTCCGGAAATCGTGGCGTTGCCGTCATGTTGTACGACCTTGAGAAGGTTGCCGGACACGATTTGCGTGGAGAGAGCGCTCGTGATTGCGTCCGCCACGTCGGATTCGAGCGACTGGTTGGCAAAGAGCGGGATCTCCACGGTTTTCAAATAGCTGGGAAGCGAGGAACCGGAGAAGGTATATATGCCGCATCCTCCGGCGCAAAGCAGGACGCAAATACCCGCAAATAACTTTCGAATCATGGACTATACCTCGTCAAAAGGCACATAGGTCACGGCAGATGCGGCTGCGCTGTCATTGCCTTCGGTGAAAAAGCATTTGATGCCGTCGAGCGCGGCGGTTTTATCATTAAACGTCAGGAACTCTCCGTCCAGCGACCGGGTAAAGTGTTTCCCATACCCCTTAGTAACAATGCGATTGTCGAGAACCAGGAGCGCGCCTCGATCGGTTGTGGAGCGGATAAGCCGCCCGCACCCCTGCCGGAAGCGGATGACCGCTTCCGGCACCGCGTACGACATGAAGGATTCCCCATGGAGACGAGTCATCTTTTCGGAAAGAGCCATGGTGAGAGGATGGGTGGGCACCGGGAACGGCAGGCGGGTGATGATGACGATTTCGCACGCTTCACCAGGCACATCGATGCCCTCCCAGAAGCTGTCGGTCCCCAGGAGGATCATCTGCCGGTCCGCTTTAAAATGTTCAAGGAGCGCATGCCTGCCGCCGTTTATGTTCTGGGCGAGAATATTCTCTTTTGAAATCGAAGGATGAGCGCGCAGGCAGGTATACGTTTCGGAAAGCATGGCGTTCGCGGTAAAGAGCACCAGAATATTTTTTTTAAACGTGGAATGCAGGTCGGCGACAAGCGAGGCGATAACGCCGGGAAATTCGCGTGAGTCCGGATCCGGCGCACTCCGTATCGCTCCCATGATTGTTTGATGGCGACCGAAGGGGGGCGCGTAAAAAGAAACAGCTGTTCGCTCCCGGAGGGTATCGAGGCCCACCGTGTTGAAGAAATAATCGACCGATCGCGCCACCGAAAGCGTTGCGGAGGTGAATACAATTGCGCCACGGTATCCATTCCATATCGACGAGAGAATCTGCGCGATGTCGAGCGGAACGCCGCACAGCTTAGTCCATCCTTTGTCAAAATTGCCTTCGACCCAGAAGGCGTGGTCTTCGGTCTGGGCCGAAATGAGATAGCCGAGATCGGCGAGAAGCTGGGAGGTTCTTTCCTGGCAACCAGTGACCGCATCTTTGATGAGGTCGAGGTCTTTCCCGCCATCAGCCGTCAGCTCCTGTTTCAACTGGTAGAGCAGGTCCCGCAGCATCTCAAGCGAATTTTTGAACGCCGGCGCTTCAACGTTCGGCGCGAAATCACCGCTCGTCACCGGGATTTGGTATTCGGCCCCGCTCTGGCCGCCCGGATTCCGTGTCCGCGCCCACCCCGCGATCGATTCGAGGAAGGATTGCGAGTATTTTCTGACGCGTTTCAGCTGCGACTTGAGATCCTTGCCGCAGGTGGAAATTCCCAGGCTTCCCTTTACATCAGCAAGTGACTGGAGAAGATTATTGAGTTCCTCGAGGAAAAGGGAGACGCGGTTCGTATCGAGCTCCACGCGCAGGTACCGGTGGCCGCCGGATTCGAGGTGATGCGCCTCATCGAAGATGATGGACTCGATCGGGCCGAGGAATGAATTCGCCGCGCCCATTTCGGCGTAGAACAGGGCATGGTTGATAACGACGAGATGCGATCCAGCCGCTTTCTGCCGAGCCTGCTGGAGAAAACAGGTTTTGAAAAACTGACAACGATGACCCTCGCAGCCGCGGCCTTCCGCCGAAATGAGGTTCCATACCTTCTGAAACCATTTTGGATTGAAATGGTTCTGCTCTTCAATGTCGCCGCCTTCAGTCGACTCGGCCCAGGGGATGAGCGGGAGCACGGCATATCGCTCGCGTATGGAAAGATTTCCCACCTCGCCCCGCAGCAGGCGCTCGAAACGGTTCAGACAGAGATAATTTCCTCGGCCCTTGAGGATGCTGGAGCGCAGCTTTCCCCCGGTGAGGCGGTTAACGAGCGGAAGTTCTTTTGAAAGAAGCTGGTCCTGCAGGTTGCGCGTTCTGGTGGCGACGACGACGCGGCATCGGTTTTCCAAGGCCCAGAAGGCGGCGGGAACGAGGTAGGCGAGTGATTTGCCGGTGCCGGTTCCCGCCTCGGCCACGAGAATCGACTGCGTGTTAAATGCGCCGGCGACCTCTGCAGCCATGGTGCGCTGTGAATCGCGTGGAGCAAAGGCAGGCAGCGCTTTTTCGAGGTCGCCTCCAAGGGAAAAGATTCTTCGGATAGCCTCAACGTTTATTTCGCGAAAGGTTTCCGGCGGGGTGAGCTTCGTCATGGTGGTCGCTTCGCCGCGCTGCCGGACAATTACCCTCGGCCGCGAATCGCCGAGCGATTTGAAGATCAACGTTTTCAGGAACGAGGCTGGCGTCGCCACTGCCATGGTCTGTCGGACGCGTTGCGGAAGCCTGGCCAGCTTTGGGATGAGAAGAACGGCGATTTCTCCCGATGCCTTGGCGTCGAATAGAGCGCGATGCGCATTATCAAGGGTGACGTCGAGGCTGTTGCTGACGGATTTCAGCGAAAAACGAATGCCGGATTGAAGCAGAATTTTCGAGAGCAGGGCGGTGTCAAGCGATCGGTCGCCGATCGTATGCAGGCCGGTGCGCTCAAGCGCCTTGTTAATAAACGTGAGATCGAAAATTACCTGATGCCCGCATACCGGGAGATCGCCGATGAAAGCCAGAAGGGTCGGCGCAACTGCCTCGAACAACGGCGCGGTTGAAGTATCGGCGTCAGTGATGCCGGTAAGATCGGTGATCGTCGCCGGGATCGGCATACCGGGGTTTATCAAGGATGAAAACTCTCCGGAAACCTTACCTGCGGTAAATTTCACGGCGCCGATCTCGATGATGCGATCGCTCGAAAAGTCGAGACCGGTTGTCTCAACGTCGACGGCCACGAAATCGGGGACAACGATGACTGGCGCACCCGGATGTTCGTTCTGCTTGCGGTCGTGACGCGGGTCCTGGCGCACAGACTTTTTTTTCGTTTCCGCGATAAGCTGCTCTTTGAGTTTTTCCGGTAAAAGGTCACTCAGCCGGGGCATGAAAATTCTTTCTAAACAAAGGTTTTAATGATAGGGAACGAGGTGAAAAATACTCTCCCACAATCGGAGATGGGCATGGAAAAGAATGGGATAGCTACCGATATGGCGCTCTTGATAATTACACTGTGTCGAAATCCACTGAAGGCCGAACACCGTCATCCTTAATGTCTTAAATCAACTGCAAAGTCAACTCAACAAATTTATATGACTACGGTAGTCAGTTACCTTATTTTTTTATTGCCACCCATTCAAATCAGGTTTTTTGATCTTCTCAAGAAGAGTACGATCGATAACCCAAGTTTCCTTTGTATCATCCCAGATAGTTGCAAGTTTTTCAGGCCAATTGGCTTCTATGTCGGACAGAACGCTCGGATCGAGTTTCGCTTTGTAAAAAGATTTAACCTTGCTGAGGTCGGTATTCTCCAGGTTGGCTCCTGCAAGGTTGGCTTCCGCAAGGTTGGCTCCCCAAAGGCGGGCTCCCCGAAGGTCGGCTCCCCAAAGGTTGGCGCTGTCAAGGTCGGCCTTCCGAAGGTCGGCTCCCCGCAGGTCGGTTTTCCAAAGAAAGGCTCCCTGAAGGCAGACTACCAGAAGGTTGGCCCCCTTAAGGTTGGCTCTTTCAAGGTTGGCTTCCCGAAGGGTAGCTCCTCGAATGATTGCGCCCGCAAGGTTGGCGCTGTCAAGGTTGGCGCTGTCAAGGTTGGCGCTGTCAAGGTACGCTCCCCCAAGGTCGGCGCCCGCAAGGTTGGCGCTGTCAAGGTCGGCTCCTCGAAGGTCGGCGCCCCAAAGGTTGGCCCCGCTAAAATCAGCAGCCTCAAGGCGGACTCTCCAAAGGTTGGCGCTATCGAGGTTGGCTCTCGCAAGATTGGCGCTATCAAGATTGGCTCCTCGAAAATCTGCGCCCCGAAGATCGTCGCTGTCAAGGTTCGCTCGCTGAAGACAGGAGTTGTCAAAGTTGGCTTCCAAAAGGTGAGCTCCCGCAAGGCAGGCTTCTTCAAGGTGAGCTTGCCGAAGGTCGGCGCCCTTCAGGTTGGCTCCCTTGAGGTTGGCTTTCGCGAAGTTGACTCCCCGAAGGAAGGCTCCCGCAAGGTTGGCGCCCGCAAGGTTGGCGCTGTCAAGATTGGCGCTGTCAAGGTTGGCCCCCCCAAGGACGGCTACCGCAAAATTGGCTCTTTCAAAGTTGGCGCCCTGAAGGTTGGCGCCCCAAAGGTCGGCCCCGCGAAAATCGGCGGCTTTAAGGTAGATTCTCCAAAGGTTGACGCTATCAAGGTTGACTCCCCGAAGGTCGGCCCCGCGAAGATCGGCGCTATCGAGGTCAGCGCCCTCAAGATGGGAGCTATCAAGGTTGGTTTCCCAAAGGTGTGCTCCAGCAAGGTAGGCTCCTTCAAGGTGAGCTTGCCGAAGGTCGGCGCCCTCAAGGTGGGCTCCCTCAAGGTTTGGTCTAACACTTGGATTTTCTTCCCTCCATTTATTCCAATTTTCTACTTTTGATTTTATTATGTCAATTTGATCCTGCGAAGCCACAGTGATCGCGAGCAAAAACAGAACAGCCAACACGTTTTTGAAGCTGATCATAATACCTCAGTGGGTTTGTGTGAATTTGTATTAACTACATAGAAGCTATTTATCGCATTTTTCGGAAAGTAGTTACACGTAACGCAGTTTCTTATTCACCTGAAACAAAATACATATTCCAAATAACGGAAATGGCTAAAAACTCGTCTTAATCCACTCTACCTCATGGTTTTTTTCAAGCTTAGCTTATAGGCAGAATAAAATAGATTTTCCGCATTCGAAGGATTTAAAATTCTTCAGCGTAAGAGATTAATGGCATCCATTGAGGGTAGATATACAGAATAGGAAGCAATTGGGAGCCATTTTTTCATGATTTTCCGGGTACATTAGGAGCATGTTGCTGAAATCGGGGCGAAAAGGGAAAAGCCCCGCCTTCCCGTAAAATCAGGGACTTCGAGGCTTTTTCAGTGGTACACCATCTTGGGCTCGAACCAAGGACCTACTGATTAAGAGTCAGTTGCTCTACCAACTGAGCTAATGGTGCATAATAGTATAATCTATTTGGAGTTACATCAAAATTATTTTTGCCGCATTTCAAGCCGGAATTTCAACCGGTGAATAATTTATCGCCTCCCGTATCATCTCGCCATTCAGGCAATCACAAAGCGATGTGCACCTGTCATAAACAAATTTTCGCGAGGTTTAAATATAAATTTTGGAAGCGAAAAAATGGTACAGGTATCATTTTAGAATCCCGCAAGGAAGGAGGGTGACCGAATCGTCTCGTTTGAATTGGCTGCCTGAAACCTTCGGTTCTCCGGCCGATGCGTGTCGTCTTCTGACCCCTCCTTGTTCGGGTGGAGGTATTTTTTAAACGTTACACCTATTTAATAACAGTGCTGTTCAAAAGGAATGGAAAATTGGAATGAGGATTGCGGTTGGTATGAGTGGCGGGGTCGACTCCTCGGTCGCTGCCCTTCTCCTTAAGCGCGAAGGGCATGATGTCGTCGGTATTACCATGAAGATCTGGCAGGGCAATGAGGCGACGGGGCGAGAAAAGGGCAACGCCTGTTATGGACCCGACGAGGCGGAGGACATCGAGGCGGCGGGGGGGGTCTGCAGCTTCCTTAAAATTCCTTATTTCGTTGTCGATTGCAGGGAGGCGTACGAAAAGATCGTTCTCGATAATTTCAGAAAAGAGTATCTCGCCGGCCGGACTCCCAATCCGTGCGTACGCTGCAATCATGCAATTAAATTCGGAGTGCTGCCCGAAAGGGCGGGAAAGATGGGCATTTCGTTCGAAAAATTTGCCACCGGTCATTATGCGAGGATCACGCGCGACCCGCTGCATCACCGACCGGTGCTGCAAAAGGGTGTGGAACCGCGAAAAGATCAATCCTATTTTCTATACCGACTTTCGCAAGAGCAGCTGGCAATGTCGTTTTTTCCTCTCGGAGGCTTCCGCAAGGAAAAAGTCAGGGCCATGGCAAGGGAAGCGGGCCTGGCTGTACACGATAAAAAGGAGAGCCAGGATTTCTGCCACGGGGGGTATGGGGATATTGTTGGCGCTGAAACCGCTTCTGGCGATATCATCGATAGCGCGGGTATGGTACTTGGACGACATGAGGGGATATGGCGATATACCATCGGGCAGCGCAAAGGCCTAGGCATTGCCTGGCAGGAGCCGCTCTATGTGCTGCGAATAGATTCCGTGAACAACCGCATTATCGTGGGGACCGAAAAAGAGACGCTTAAATCGGCCTTTATCGTACGTGATTGCCTATGGAGCGGATTTGAGGAGATGAAGGGAACTTTTCCTGCAGGCGTGAAAATTCGGTCAACGACGCCAGAAATGGAAGGAACCGTCACCGTAGTCGATGCTGACACTGCGCGCGTCGCCTTCAGGGAACCGCATGCCTCGATCACGCCAGGGCAGTCCGCCGTCTTTTACCGGGACGACCGGGTACTGGGCGGCGGCATCATCGACACGGTTGAAAGATAAGAAAGAAGCTTGAGCGTGGAATTCGCGGAAGAACAGCTCTCCCCCATGCAGGCCTTTGTCACTGCAGAATCGCTCGTTTCGGTACTCGGCGTCGTTTACTCCCACCGCAAAACGAGCGACGGCGGCGATATGTACCTCACGCGCTTCGGCATACAGCATGCCGACCTGCTTGAACTTGACAACTGGTATGAACCGTCCTGGTTCGCGGCTAAACGGGAGCGGCTGGAGGGGACCAGCGCCGTGTACCGTATCCCGACAAAGCCCCGAGACGGACGAAGCATTGATCTGGTCGTTAAAAATTGTCGCGTCGGCGAAAACGTGCCTCTTGAAACCCGTACGCTCATGGAGTTCATCAATACGGAATTCAACAGCCCGTGGGAAGAATTTGCCCTTGTCATGGAGCTTCGCGAAGGGAAATTCGGCCCCCCCGATATCCGCTGTAAATTGCAGGAGCCGCTGGCCATCTATGTGCCCCCGGAACGGATGCAGGTATGGCAAAGCGGTCGGTCGTATGAAAAAATCAATCGTATCCGGGCCCGTCACCCCGGAATCGACATCGATATCCTGCGCCAATACAAGCTCATTTACGGATGGATCCACGGTAAAGATCTGGTCCAGCTTTTTTCCGAAGCCGGTTTCAGCGCGGACTCCTTCAAGGAACAACTCGGCCCGCTCACCGAAAAAGCAATGAGCGATCTGGCCGCAAAAGGGTATGTCGTCATCGATATGAAGCCCTCCCATATCGTTATCGGAGAGGAAGACACGCACAGCATAGAAACGGTGGTTGCCGCCGACAAGGAGGACACGAAGCGGCTGCGCGCCCGTATGATCGGCGATCTCGTTTTACGGGGAAGATTCTCTATTGTCGACTACGAGCTCCTGATCAGAACTCCCGTCCATGAGGAGGAGGTCTACCGGTCGCGGCGGCATTCCTATCTCGATGACCAGCGCGACCGCTTCACGCCGACGCCCATACCTGCGCACCTTGCGGCGGTGGATATCCTGGGAGTGCCCTATATTGCCGGGCAGGCGGAAAGCACGGGCGGCACACTCTGGGTTGTCGGCCGCAATGCCCGGCTTTTCGATTATTTCCTCCCGGAGCGCTGGCGCCGGACGCACGCCTGGAAGCTCTCGGAAAATAACGAGGTGTACTACACCGTGACCAAGGACCATATCCACCTGATATGGAAAACATCCCGGGTAGGCGAACTGCTCCTGCCCGATGCAGCATGTCCCTTTCCTGAAAAGCTCGAGGAATTCGGGTACAACAGCCCTTTCGAGGAGTTCGCCATAGCCCAGCATCTTAACGAAAATGATGTACCGACCGTCTATATGCGGGCGATCTACATGACCGGCACGACCCGTGCCGCGCCTTCCATTGACCCGCGTCGCTATGCTTCTCACCGATCGTTCTGCGGGACCGACGGGAAGCCCTTCCTGCGCGAAGATCATGATTATATTACGCTACGCGGCTATTTTAACGGACCGGACTGGTGGGTTGCCAGGCAGGCCGACCGGCTTTGCCGGCCGTTCAACCTGGATCAGGCGCTGGCAAAAGAGCTGATCGATGCTTCACTCTATGAGAAGCTGTTCGAATTGATCCGGCGCAAACTGCACAATTTAGGGTACGACGGTACTTTGCTTAAAGCGAACGATCTGCTTCTGGCTCTCGATCCGGACAACATCTTGCTGAAAGATACCACCGGTTTACCCGAGGTACGGATCTGTAATTGCGAGCTGATAAAAAAGCGGGGCAATGCGTAGAGCTTATCCATAGTTCAAAGGATTTATGATTATTGCTCAGGCCGGTTGCCTTCGCCGTATGATCCTGCCCGCAATTTCCCGGAACTTATGGATGCCGGTTATTTCGTAGAGGGCAAGAACGATTGCGCCGGTCGCCAGGGTGGTGACGGCGCCGACGATCATATTGGCCCAGAGCCTGCCATGACCAAAATGCATCGTGAGGATTTCGTGTTTTATCTCCCAGCCGACTGTTGCGCCCATGAGGCTTACCAGGATGATCGTGCCGAGGGTCTTGATAAGCGGGCGGATCGCATGCCTGTCCCCATAGCGGCGGTACCAGATGACGTACAAGGTAATAAATTGCAGCGTCATGCCCGTTGTAGCGCTGGCCGCGATACCCGGTGATCCCCATGTCCTGCTTGTCACATAGTAAAGCGGCAGCGTGAGAACGGTGATCACCGAGCTCACGATCATGGGGATGTAGGGCCGTTGAATCGCATAGAATGGCCGCACGACAAATACCGCGGCAGAGAAAGCGAATGCGCCGACCATATAGAGGGCAAAGGCGGGCGCGGTCCGGGCTGTTGAAGCATGGGTGAAGTGTCCATGTTCGTACAGGATCGAAATCACCTGCGGCGCCAGAACGGCAAGGAGGAGCGAAATCGGAATGCAGTACCCGGCGATCCGGGTGAGTATTTTGTTGACAAGGGAGGTGATTTCCCGGTAGTTGCGTTCGGCAGCCAGCAGCGAGAGGTACGGGTAGAATGCCACGCCCGATGCCTGACCGAAAACCGCCACGACGAACCCCATAGTCCGCAGTGCGTAGTTGATGCTCGATGTACCGCCTTCGCCGAGAAACGACCCAAAAAACCTGAAGTAAATCTCATTGGAAAAGGTCATACCGAGCCCGAAAATGACCGGCGCCGACAGCAGGATGAATTTCTTAAGGTCCGGGTCGGAAAGATCGAAACGGAAATGAAAACGCATGCCGGTTTTCATCGCACCGGGTAACTGTACCAGCACGTTTGCGGCAAAGGAACCTGCAAGGACCCCCCAGGCGAACCCCTCGATGCCGAATCGCTTCCCAAGCAGCAATCCGCCGAGGATGATGCCGCCGTTGTAGGCAAGGGGCGCCATGGCAGGCAGGAAAAAACGGTGGCGCGCCATCTGGACCGCGGAGAAAAAAGCGCCCCAGTAGAAGAACATCTGCGCCGGCAGGATGATGCGGGTGAGTCGCACGGTCATCGGGAGCGTTTGCGCATTGGCAATGTGAGGCCCCAGGAGCCGCAGGATGTCGGGAGCCGCGATGATGGATACCGGAATGATGACCGCAAACGCCATGGATCCGACGGTGATGATATTGGAAAACGCCCTCCATGCGCTTTCATCATCCGATTGCGCAAGGTGCCGCTGGAAGATCGGAATGAAGGTGATGGAGAGAAAGCCGCCGGCCAGGAAATGGTTGAGAAGTTCCGGAATAAAAAAGGCGGTTACGTAGGCATCTATCGTTGTACTGGTACCGCCGAAATGGGCGATTACCTGCTCCCGCACCAGACCGATGATCCGGCTCATGAAAACGGACATCATCATGATCGCGGTTGCAATGGTCAGAGATTTTTTTAATGCGGCTTTTTCGGCGGCGGTTTGGATAGTCACCAGCATTATATTTTTATAAAAAACCGTTAAAAAAGCGGAGCATCCATTTTTGGGTGCTCCGCTTTTTTAAATGAAGAGACATTGAGCCTATTTTCGCTTTCGTGCTTTCTTTTTTCCCGCTTTTGTTTCATTCAGGATTCGATAGGTCTGGGAAACCGACAATTTAAACTTCTTTGCCAGCACCATCCCCGCAGTCCCCCCTTTATGCAACTTGACCATCTCCTTGTTGCGCTCGACATTTTCGGTAACCATTGACCCGATGCCGTACTTCTTACGCAACTGATGCACCGCCTGTCGAGTAATGCCGAACTGCTCGCCGATTCTTGCATCGGTTCGGAACTTTTTCTGCAGCTTTATAAGCTGTTCTTTACTGATACGTGCCATGATGCATGGCTCCTCTCTGAAGCTTGTAGTGAGGATTTGCCACGGGTGACATTTTGCCACGCCGTATTCAAATAAACGTAATCCCTTTTCACCGTACCATTCGTTGGGGATGATGAAATAAGGTTCCCTCCCCTCACATTTAAAAATACATTAACAAACTGACCAGTACAAGCGGTGTACTATCCAACCCGACAACAGCGGTATACGCTTTGAGCAACCGTAATTGTCAGCTTTAACTAGTATGGACCTTCTTTGCCTGCACCGGGAGGCGACAGGCGTGGCCCCAGTGCTCATAGCTCCAGAAGGAGTATATTTTCTTTACTGACTGGCCTGCGTATTTGTGAATCGGGAACCCGGCGTTGCGCGGAGCAAGAATTACTATGTGCGCACTATCGCAACCATCACTTCACGACTCCATCGTTACCTTCCTGCGGGAATGCCCGGCGGGCGTGTCGTCCGGTGAGCTTGCCGAGCGCTTTCTCAAGATGAAGAGTTCTGCCGCAATGAGCGTCGCCGCAACGATAAAGGCGATGCTTCTGCCCGACCCGCGATGCTTTCAGGACGGGAAGGGCCTCTGGTACGCTCATGCCAGGGAATCAACAGGCGGCGCGCCGCTCGGCCAGCTTCCTTGGACGGCGGCTTACTGCCTGATCGATCCCATTTCCCTCAGGGTCTGGCACCTTTCTCTATGGAAGATGGTCCCCGTTGTTTCCTGTCGTGCATCGGGATGGCTTGTCGATCCAGCAACGCTCTCTTTCGACGACCATCATCGCCTCATGCATCAGGCGGACCCGCCATTTACCCACGAAGCGGCACGGGAGCTTCTCAGGAACGTCGCTTCGAAGGAGGAGAATCGTATTCTGGTTTTCCTCGGCGCAACGAGTCGCAGCCGGGTGGCGCTTACCTGCTCCGTGATCGGTGAGTCGCTCCCCGACGACACCATGATGGTAAGCGATCTTCTCCGGGCTGCCGGCGTTTCAGTGCCGCGTCCACTCACCCTCGCGGCCCTTGCTGAAGCTGTTCCCGGAGCTGGCAGGGTGGAAGGAGAGAGCGCCCGACGACAAGGAGAATGGTTTGCCCTTGCCGTAGCGGAAATTGTATCGCTTCTTGGCAGGAGTGGAATCGAAACGCGTGATGACCTCGATGCTCTTTTTTGCAAAGAGAAGACCCCTTTCTTTGCAGGCAAGGAGTTCTCCTACGATGACCTTCTCTCCCTGCCTGTAACCCCCGGTGTCTATGCGTTCAAAGACATACATGACCGCTATCTCTATATCGGCAAAGCAAAGAATCTCAAGCGTCGACTCCTTAATTATTTCTGCGAGACCGACGAATCCCCGCAGAAACTTGATCGCCTCCGCGAGGAATCCTGCAAGCTCGTTACCCACCGGTGCGGCTCTGAGCTTGAAAGCCTGATCATCGAATATCGCCTCATCCGAAAGTACTCCCCGTCGCTCAATAAGAAAATCGAAGTGGTTGAAAGCAAAGGAAATTTTCGGCAGATTGACGATAGCATCGTGCTGCTTCCGCACGCTACGCCCGGCAAAGGGATGACTGTTTGGGTGCGAAAGGAGCAGAAGATCCTTCTCAAATCCTTTGATTCCCTCCCGGAAGAGCCAGGCCCGATCCTTGGAGAGATAGATGCCTTCTTTTTCTCCCAAAAACTGCAGCCGGAAACTACCGACTTTCCTGAGCACCAGATCGCTACCAGATGGATTCGCAAGAATGCGAATGCGCTGGAAATCGTACCTGTGCATCGCATGGCTTGCGCCGAGGAGGTCTACGATGCACTTCGCACCTCTTGGCGGGAGTTTTGCGATAGCTATAGCGTGCCATTGTATAGTTGACCGGATTACAGGCCGTTTTTTCTGAAGGGAGCAAGGTAATGCTCCATCCGCGTAAGGACGGGATTGAGCCCCAGGGGGCCGGTCGGGGGGCAGCCATATGCGCCGGGAGCGGGTGCTACCGCCTGAGGGGTAGCTCTGCGGAGGAGCTGCCCGATTGCTTTGTTTTTTGGCTAAAGAACCGGAAACAGAATACCATTTAAAGCGAACAATAGATTATTTTCCACAATGGAAGATAAGAGGTTTCTTTTACAATTTAATAGGATATACCTATGAACCGCAGTATCGATCATGATCATTTTGTCGAAAAGAACCGGTCACTTGCCGCAGCTGTGGATTTAAAACGCCGGGATGAGGCGTCCGAACGGCAGGACGGGGGAGGAAAGGGCGGCGCCACGGGATCATGTTTTACCTGTAAAACAAAACAAGGATGCTCGGAATTCAAGGCCCGGCGAAGTGGTCGTTCCACCGGCGTCGTTTCGTTCGGCGGCGATGAAAAATTCGTTTGCAATCGGTATGTTCCCGCCCCGGCGCTGGGACGGTCGATGTCCGATAAGCAGATCAAGTCACTTATGAAGAACGTCTGGAAAGGATACTGAAGCCCCGCACGCATCGAAAGACCGCACAAGGAGAGGCAATGGCAAATACCCCGTTTGAACTGTACGAAGAAGCCTACAAGCTTCACTATAGCGAGAAAAAAATTCCTGATGCGGTCAAGATGTATGAAGTCATCATGCGGGAATTCCCGGATTCCAGCGAATGCGGTTATTCCTTCATCCAGCTTCAGAAAATAAAGGCGAACGCAGTAACGGCAAAACTGGCGAACCGCGAGAGCGGAGGGAAATCACTTGTGGTTGCTGCGTGCATTCTCGGTTGTGCCGCCCTTATCGTTGCGGTGGGGGGAATCATGATCGCTTCCTATGAACTGAAAACGGAGCACAATCGAACGACCCTTGCCGTGGCAACTCTTGCTGAAGTGCAGGAAGGAAGGGAACAGGAGGCGAGACAGGTCCTCGATGAGATGAAAAAACGCTATACCAATGATACTCTTGCACGCGAGCTTTTGCTCTGCATCGCGGCAGCAGAACCGGGAACCGGCAAAAAATCCGCCAAGGACATGGCGGAAAGCGACTCCTCGGCGACACTGTCTTCTGCGGCGGACATGGAAACTGTTTCCGACAAAACTCCCGTGAAAAAGTCCTCTTCAGCCCCGGCGGCAAAGGGAATGCCAAAAGTACGGCCCGTAAGGTCCGATTCTCATGCAGCCACGTCCGGGATTACCCCTTCTGATGTTTCCGACCGTTAATGAGGGCCACCCGCATGGCGGCAAAAACGCCAAATCGCATTCGCGCATTTGAGGAGCGCATCGTCTCCGGTTTCGTACTCGATGATTTCGGCAAGTGGATTCCTATTGCCGAGAGAAAAAAAATCGAATCGGAGGTCTTGGCGCAACTTGTCGCAGGACGTTTTCTCCACGAGGGACGTTGGCTGAGCTTTGATCAGGTGAAAATTGCCCGCTCGAATGCGGAGGTTGGAGCGCCGGAAGAGGAACGCGAAGAGACCCGCGCCATCGAGGAGTAAATTACCCCTCTGTCAACTCCACTCGTTCATCGATGGTCATGGCTATATCGAGTATCGTTCCCTGCAACAGCATGGTTCCCTTTGAACGCTGTAACGCTGCCTGTCCGCCCCACGGGTTTGCGAGACGGAAGATGCCAGCGGCATTTGCCTTGACACTCACCCGGGTTACACGACCGCTTAGCCGTGTAGCGCCGATTTCAAAAGCGCCTTCGGTCCGGATATTGTCGAATGAAACGTACTTCCACCGTTTTGGCGCGCCGGCAAAGAGGTAGTTGACCCCGCGCCTCGTATGCACCATCATCTCCGGAATGGCCGCCGTGGCGCCCATGCATGCATCCATGTGGAGCGTCTCATATTTTCCTGCAACAACCGATTCTGGAGTGCCGCGCGTGCTGAATCCCATGAAAATCGGGTCACGCACCGGCGAATGGCCTTCGTTTGTAAATACCCGTTCCCAGATTTCCAGGAGCAATTCGGCCATATCGGCATTGCCCAGGCGGGTATGGATCATGCCGGCCCACGGCAAGCTGACCGAGTTCCATGCGCCCATGCCCTGCGAGACCCATGTTTCAACGGTATGCTCCAGGTCGCGCGCAACCTCTGCGTCATCAAGGTCCAGCGTATCAAAGGGACTTATCCCGGCCAGGTGACTGTGCAGAGCGTCGCTCTCGCGCAGCGGCACGCCGTCAAAAATACCGAGTTCCCGCAGCGCAACTCCGTCAGTGCTTTTTGTCTCGTATCGCGCGGTTTTCGGGAGCAAGGCGTGGATCTCTTTCCAGCTTTTAAGGGGTGTTTCGCCAAGAACTTCCGCGGCATCAAGCAGGCTATCGACCAGGAAGTTGATGCACGCGAGCTGGAAACCCGGATTTATTCCAAATTGACTATCAGCAGTTCCCCGGAATGCCGGAGAGATGCCGAAGGGCATCCGGTAAACGTCTCCGCGCTTTTCAAGCATGGCTTCATAAACCCGCATGACCCCGGTCATGAACGGCCAGGCGGTAGTGCGCAGAAAGTCAACATCCTGCGTGTAGAGAAAATACCGGTACATGAGCTCGGCGATGAGGCTTCCCGCCCCCGCATCCGGGAGGTCGGCCCAGGTGCCGCCGATGCGCATGCAATGGTCGTCGACCATCGAGGGGAGGAGGATACCGTCCTCTATCCCGAACACGATGAGGGCGTTTTCCCGAAGCCGATCTCTCCATGAGTCAACCATCGCAAAAAGTGGTTTGCAGTGGTGCATAAGGTTGGTACGGAAAGCGGGCCAGTAGCACATTCGCAGGTTGATCATGCCCTGATACCCGCCGGCAAAGGGCGGTTCGCGGTTTTCGTCGATCCACGGGCCGTATATCGACGGCGTCACGCCTCCCGGCGTGGTGAGCGATGCGAAAAGATAGGTGCCGTAATAATACAGGAAGGAAAGCGTTTCACTCGGGATGTCGATATGCGGAACCCATCGGAAATGATTCGCCCAGAAGGTGGCGCTTGCGGTACGGATCGCCTCCGAACCCGCTTTTTTCGCCTTCTCGAGCATTTTCCGTACATGGTCCCTCGCCTCATCGACGGAATCGCCATAGCGTAGCGCGAGGTAAATATCGCATTTATCCGAAGCCGCAGCGACGCAGAGAGCAGGATCGCCGGGCCGCTTCTGGACCCACCCGCAGAACAATGCCTCCTCGATCATCAGGGGGCGTTCGAGTCCGAGGGCTTCCAGTCGGTCGGCAACGTACTCCCACGCCGAAATGCATTTGATTTTCGGAAGGTCCCGGTTCGCGGGCAGGTGAATTCCGACCAGAGGTTTTTCCATGGAGAGATAACAGCTTACCTGATAGGGGCCGCGATTGTCGGCGACATCGATCACAACCTTGCCATTTTTCAGGTGGAGGTAGCCGTTTTTAAGGGTCGTATCCCGGTCAAAAACGAGATCGATACGGCCGAGCGGCAGAAGCGTCGGGCGTTCGACGGCGTTTTTGCGAGAGGTTTTTGAAGTTTCAAGTAGGCCGTCGAGAGTGGCAAAATCCCCTTTTTCCGCCAGCGCGCGAATATTTGCAAAGGTCGCATTCGCCGCGGGGGTGATACCGCCTCGATGAAGCCAGAAATCGGAGCGGTTAAGTGATATACGCAGGATATTATCCTGCCCCCAGATCATCGCTCCAATAGTACCGTTTGCAAGCAGTATCCCGACCTCGGGACGGGAAAGCGGAAAATCGCGGCGCAGAACCTCGTTCATTCCCGGTGTGCCTCTGAGCGAGTATGATGCATAGAAGTCATCATCGGATGGTTATGCCGGCAGGGGAAGCGTACTGCGCAGCCAGACGTATCGCCCGGCTGCGCTTTTGCAAATCATCAAACCGTAATTTGAAGGATCCATTTACTTTTTGCTGTTGATCGCAGGAATTTTGACGCCGTCAGGCAGCCCTTTGAATCCCGCAACAACGGTCTTGATTCCCGCGGCACGCATCTCTTCTTCGGCCCGGATGAGGGGGTTGTAATTCTGGAGGTTCCGTTCGCCGTTCGGCGCGCCTGCCTTGAACCAGATCTTACGGCTCATCGCCCCGAACAGGAGGGGCATAAGCGGGAGGAATTCCGACGACCCTTCGGTTGAACGGTGGGAGAAGAACGCCGTGAATCCGTTTCCGGCGATGTTCGCCATTGCTTCATCGAGGTTTTTCACGCCCACTTCCTTCAGAGCCGCGAGCACTTTATCGAGGTCGCCGCGGGTCGAGAGGAACGCCTTGACGTCAGCATTGTCGGCAATGCCGAGTACCACTTGCGTGGCAAGGAGGGTTTCGGTAAAGGTTCCAGCCTGGTTCAGCTTGATGAGCACGGAATTGCCCGCCCGATCCTTGCGCGATTTTGCGGCCAGGAAAGGGATGATGTAGCGCAGTTGCGTGACGGCTGCATCGTCGATCACGATCTGTAAGCGGTCGCCGTATTTTGCATTCATGAGTTTATGGGCCTCGATATCCGTCTCGGATCCCGGATCCTCCATGTTCACGAAGTTCGGGGCGAATGCTACCAGCGAGTAATTGAACTCGATGAGCTCTTCGCGCGTCTTGATGCCGAGACCCGAAAAACGCATGTCGTATTTGCCTTCGGCCCGCAGTTCGTCGGTCTTCTGGATTTCCGAAAAAGCGTTATCCGTGCCGATCGCGTAATCTTTTTCGGTGAGACCAAGCTGCTTTGCGCACTCCTGGATGCGCGTGAGCCCTTCGAAGTTATCCTTGACCGGGAAAACGAAACCGCGCTCCTTGGCCGTCCCGGTGGGAAGACCGTCACGCACGAGATTTTTTTCAAATTGACGGAAGAACTTTGTGCCGGTGAGGAACACATCCTTGACCGACTTTTCATTCATGGCGAAGAAGAACATTTCCTGGACATCCTGCTTCGTGCCCGGCACGTGTTCACCGCCGCAGACCATGTTGAAAGCGATATTGGGGAAGTAGAACGTTTCGGGTTTCTTCCCATTTGTCAGAACTTCCCACGGCTTGAATCCCGAGGCCTTGAGCAGGGTCTGGAAAAAAACCGTCGAAGAGGCGAGGCAGGAGTTGCCGCCCCACACGCGCTTGTTGGGCCCGGCTTTTGCCACGAGAAGAAGGTCGAAATCCCGCACCGCCTTAAGAATGTCGAAAGGTTTGCGGATCACTACTTTTTTCGGCAGAAGAGGCGCAATGTTCTTTTCAATTGACGCAATCGCCTTATCGTTGGCAATATAAATCGCCTCATTTTCACCGTCCGAGGTCCCTTTGGCGATGCCGTTACGCTCTTCAATCGTCCAGGAGTCCCTGCCACGCTCTACCCGTGCGGTCATGACGCCCTCGATAGTCATCGCAGCATATGAAGAAAGAATCTCCCTGCCTTTCAGGGTAAACTTCGAAACAACCGTTTCTTGAGCCATTATGAGAGACCTCCAGAGAGGGGTGATAGGAACGTGCCATGGTAAGAAAGATCATAAAATACCAAGGAACAGCCATTGAAGGCAATTATTACATTATGAACGACATCTCAGTTCAAGCGATCAGGAACCTTATCGGTATTGGGGTTGATTCACCCCGCCGCCACGTATTTTTTACATATCATGAAACGAAAATTCATTTCCTGGATTCTCATCGCTCTCTGGTGCGGCGTGATTTTTTTCATGTCAAGCCGAAACGGTTCCGATTCCTCCGCCATGAGCATGTTCACCGTGCATGCGCTGGAACGCCTCATTACCGTTCTCTTCGGAAGTTTGATCTTTCCGGTCCCTGAACATCTGGTGCGCAAGGCGGCTCATATTTTTGAGTATCTGGTACTTGGGATTCTTCTTCTCTCCGGCTTTTTCTCGGAGAAAAAGCCGAGGAAAAGTACTATCTATGCCCTCCTCGCAGGAGCCCTGTACGCGGCTTCGGACGAGACGCATCAGATTTTTATCCCGGGACGAACGGCATCCCCCATTGATGTGGGTATTGATACCTTCGGAGTTGTTGCAGGCATTGCTGTCAGCTATACATGGCTTCGCCGACGTTATCGCATCAAGCAAACTTCCCACTGACCAACTCACGCTCGGTTATTCCTGAAAAATAACGTGGCATGCAGCCTGTTCCGGGTGTTTTTCAAAATACCGCTGGTGGTATTCTTCCGCCGGGTAGAATTGTCCTGCCGGCACGATTTCGGTCACGATGGGGGATTTGAACTGGTGTGAGTTATCAAGGCGTTCTTTCATACCGAGAGCGGCTTGTTTCTGCTTCTCGCTGGTATAAAAAATCGCTGATCGGTACTGGGAACCGACATCCACCCCCTGGCGATCCAGAGTTGTCGGATCGTGCATCTGCCAGAAAATTTCAAGCAGCCGGTTGTATGATACGATGCTTGGATCGAAGGTAATCTGTACGGCTTCGGCATGACCCGTGGAGTCCGAACACACTATGGGATAGGTCGGATCAGCGACCGTACCGCCCGAATACCCGACGGTAGTTTTAACGACTCCTTTAATGTGACTGAAGGTGTATTCGACACCCCAGAAACAACCTGCGGCAAAGGTGGCGGTATCGTAGAACCTAAGCGCCTCCGCTTTTGCGATATCATGGTTGAAAAGGGCAGAGTACCTGCCATAGCCTTCCTTTTCGAGTTCGGCAACCGGAATAAATTTCAATGCGGCGGAATTGATGCAGTAACGCACTCCGGTCGGCGCAGGGCCATCATTGAAAACATGACCCAGATGAGAGTCTCCCTTTGCGCTTTTTACCTCGGTGCGTACCATACCGTAACCAACATCAATCTTCTCAAGGATGCTGTTTTGTTCGATCGGCCTGGTGAAGCTTGGCCACCCGCTGCCCGATTCAAACTTATCGAGTGAGCTGAAGAGCGGCTCTCCAGTGACGATATCCACATAGATTCCCGCCGCATGGTTATTCCAATATTGGTTCTCGAACGGAGGCTCCGTCCCGCACTGTTGGGTGACGTAGTATTGCATAGGGGATAACTTACCGCTTGAAGAATCGCTTTTCATGGCTCCCTCACTCGAAATGAGAAGACACACTGCAAGACCCACCCTCATCATCAACCACTTACTCACGTTTCACGTTATCCACATTTTTACAACTCTTACTCCGTGCCTTCATTTTTATTTCATTCTCTCCCCCTCTCCTCATTAAATAATACGGGGAAAGGGAAGGAAATATGACCGGACTCGGGTGTAAAATAAAAAACAGCTTTAGCCCGAGATCAATACTATACTATTCATGGGAAAAGGCGATATGAGCGAAATTTCACCTTTTTCTAAAAGTTCTCAAAATAAAACTCTTATGATGAGCCTTTACACAAAATGTCACCCGATTTAGAATTTTATCCGGTAAACATTTTCCCGGGAAAAATTCGGAAAACCCGTATGCACCATCAGATCGAGAGACTCGAGCCACGTCAGTTTCGCGGCTGAACAGGTTCGCGTCTTTCCCTCATCGGATAGAAGGTTGCATACCACCTTCCGGGGTGCGGTGACTGTCGGGAAGTACAGAGTGACCGCATCGATACCTTTCCAGCGAAGGGAGAGCGTATCGTGAGACCAGAAGCCGACAAGTTCGGCCTCCCGGGATACGGTCTTGCAGTCAAGGATATCGTCGGGACAATTGGGGAATCCGTCGATAAAGGTCCAGGAGATGCGTCGCGAAAGAGGCTTCGACCATGTGCGCAGCATATTCGCGAGCGTTCCCATCTCTTTGTCCCGGTAGCTGAAACCGTGGAGTTCGTCGGGGTAACCCTTGGAAAGCACCGACACCCCCTGATCCTGGAGGGTGTGGATGAAATCCTCGACGTTTTCTATCGGATAGATGCGATCGTGCCCGGCATTGACATTATAGATAGGCCGTCCCTTGAGATTGCCGGGAGCGATCGGCATGCCGACCATCGGGAGCATTCCGCCGAACCCCGAAACCGCGATGAATCCGGCAAACGGCGCCGGGATGGTGTTGGCAGCAGCATAGCAGCCGGTGGCCCCATCCGAAACCCCCGCGAGAAATACCTTGTCCGGATTGATCGGGTAGTGGAGCGACATGAAGCGAAGCGCTTGCAGGATACGATAAAGCCCTCCGGCGCTCCACCAAGGAGTATCACGGTTTGCGGATGGGCTGGCGATAAAGAGTTTAAAAGTGTCGGCAAGATCGCTGAGCATGCGGAATGCGGAGTCGCCCTTGTCGTTGCGCGGTGAACCGGTGCCACCATGAAGATAGATGATGAGCGGGTAGGTCGTGTCCGATGCAATCGCGGCCGGGGTAACATATCCGAGGCAGTAGGAGCTCCCGGCGGTGTCGGTGAGCCACGCCTTCTGAATCCCCGTCGCAAAATTGTTTCTGGCCGAGCGAAAAGCCGCGATAATAGTTGCGGAATCGGCCCGTTCAGCGGCAAGTTTCAGCCGGACCCGGGGCGAGGGATTGACAAAATAATCCAGTATCTCAGATTCGGACGCTGCGGGAAGCGGTTTCTCCGAACAGCCGCAGAAGATCCCGCAGAAACACAGAAACGTCGCGGTAAGGCGTGAGAAGGTCATAATGATCAAAGTATAAATGAAACCAGGCTTCCGAACAAGAATTTATGCCCGAACAGTTGCATAAAGCAATTTTACATTCAACGCAGGGGATGGTCGGGAGGAACCACCGCGAACGCGCGGGAGTCATGGCCCGAAAAGCGAAAAACCACAGCAGAATTCTCTCTGAAGAAATCATGATGTATCGCCGGAACCGGATGCGCGCGTGTAACCCTTGACGCCGGAAGGGAAAAAACGGTGTCGAATCCCGGAATAATGATTTTTACCTCCATGACGAAAGGCCGATAGCGAACGGCACAGGTGCAGCAAAGTCCGGGAGTATAGACGGAATGAAAAGAACTGTCCGGCGAGAAGGCGGCGTTTTCCGGACTCACGCGGGGCGAATTGCCCGCCCCTGGTTCCGGAAGAGAAAGCACTGCCGCAGAAGCGGGAAGGACATTCTCTCCACGATCCGCGTTCACGGTATCGTTCCCTTTCCGGGGGAGAAATGCGCAATCGAGCCGGTTACCGCAGGCGTGGCGGATCCATGGCATCACCTGCATCGAAAGAGAGCCGGCCAGCGCTCCGGCCGGTCCGGGTGAGATGAGACACACCTCCCCGGCGGGCCAGCGGATGCCGAGCATCCCCCATCGCGGCAGGGCGAACCGCACCACCTCCGTTTCGCGCACCGAGCGGCGGATGATGCCGTCGGCCGGTATGAGAATCGCCGCCAGGCTTACGATTGAAAGTAAATAGACTTTCAGGAATTCCGGACGAATTGCCGCAATGCCGACCATTGCCATTGCAAAGAAGAGGAGCAATTCCATGGGCGGCGCCGGATAGGTTCCCTGACTCCACGGAAGGCTGCAGATGATTTTTCCGGTTCCCACCACGACATCCATGCATTGTTCCGACGCCCAGAGCGGTATGCCCGCTGCAAAGGGCGAAATAGCCTGAAGGAGAAGACCGGCAAAAAATGACCACAGGGCCCCGGTCATGGCAAAGACCGCGACAAAATTGGCAATGATGCCGAAATACGAAATGGCGCCGAAATGGTAGAGGAGAATGGGCGCGGTGGTAAGAAAGCATATCACGGAGATGGCGAATGACGAACCCAGGAAAACGGCCGCGCCGTGGAGGAATCGATTTCGCGGTCCGGGAATATATTGGTTGAAGATGGGCATGAGAGTAATAAGGCCGAACGTTGCCCCGAAGGAAAGCTGGTAGCCCGGATTAAAGAGGCTTTCGGGCGATAGCGCCAGAAAAACCGTTCCGGCGATGCCGAGCGCTTGCAGCCCATATCTTTTTTTTTCGAGGAGAAGTGCGGCAATCAGAAACGTCGCCATGATGGTCGCGCGAACGAGTGACGGAATCATGCCGATAAAGAGAGGGTAAGCCCAGAGCACCGCGATGACGATCACGCTCACGACGGTTCGGTTCAGGCGGAAAAGCCGCAGGAAAAAAAACAAAGCGGCGGTCAGAATGACGGTATGGAGGCCCGAAATGGCGATGAGATGGTAGATTCCGGCTTTCCGGAAAATGCCGTTGATATAGGGGGAGAGGTAGTCTGTAGTGCCGAGAATCGACGCCATCAGAATGGCGCGATTGTCGTAATCGGCTATCTTGTCAAGCGCGGCAAGGGTGACATTCCTGAACCCCGACGCGAGAACGTCGATCGGCGATCGCGCTGAAACGAGAACCTCGCATTTTGTCGCGGTGAACCGGCCCCATATACCCTGCCCCATCATCGCCCTGAACTCGTCGTATGCAAAGGGGTTTCTCCGGATCAGGGGAGGCGTATACACTCCCTGCACCGTTACCAGATCGTACTGCGGCGGCTTCGAAGGGGCGATGCAGTTGAGGGTAAGGCCGCGAAGCGCGGGAAACGACGCGCCCGGCAGGGAATCGATGCGCAGGAGGAAGTGATAGTCCTCATAGAATGGCATCGGCGGAGCGATCACCTTGCCGACGACCGCTACCGGCAGCCCATCCCCGGCCCATTGCTGGAAGGCATCGCAGAGCTCCATCTGGTGCGCCCGGCGCGAAATACAAAGAATAATTGCAAAAAAGAAAAATGCGAACATACGAAAGGCGGGAGGACGGGTGAGGAGGCCCGAGGCCGCGGCGATAGCTATTCCGGCGAACCATACGGGAACGGGAAATAGATGATAAGCCTGTGCGCAGAGGTGAAAGGGCAAGGCAAAAGCAAGTATAATGCCCAAAGACAGGGCGATCCAGCTGAGGAAAGCGGGGAAGCGGGACCAGAGGAGAAGGGAGGGGAAGTAAAAAGAAAAAGGATGAGGGAGAAATGAGGAAAAACGAAAGGAAGTCACAAGATGACGGATGAAGAAGAAAGGACGAAAGAGGAAAGAAAGAATACCGGATTTTTCTCTCTTTCCAAAATCATCCATTATCAGTCGTCCTCAGTTTGAGGTGACGATGGATCAATGAGGAGATTCATCACCATGACGCACCTTCGTTGCCTTGCCTTTCGTAGGGGCGATTCACGGTGAACTTACTTGGCTTTCTTAACATTTTTTATAACTTCAGTTACAGAATCTACATAAACGAGCATTCCGTCAATATAGGCCTCTTCTTTAACAATAAATAATTGACTGTTTATCGTGTAAATACTTTCCTGCATTCCGGGAGCATCGGATGCGTTTGAAAACCATACGACTTTTATTTTAAAACATTTAGATAAATTCCCAACCCAAGTTTGTTCATCAACATTAGTATCAAAAACAGAATAAGTATATTTTGTTCCATAACGGACCCGACTCCAAATATTTCCTTTCTTAATAGGGAGCTGTAAATATAGCGACTGTCCACCAAGACAAGGAGCAGCGGCCCAAACAATAATCCGATGTTTTAAAAATATCTTGGATGTATCGAGTGATACATGATAGCCTGTATCGAAAACGTTATATTCGCTATCTGATATTTTAATGATTGATCTCTCGAAATCTTTAATTATATGGATCCCTTTTATTTTTAAAATTAATGTATCCCCAAAATCAAAAGGCGGCTTTTCACCATATGCCAAATGGCATGCGCTGAAAACAATAGCTTGAATCATGACTGTTATTATTAGACTTTTCATTTTTATCATGCTATCCCCGATCTTGTTCTCTTTGCCTTCGGCAAATGAGGGCGTAAAGAATGTTTCCACAATCTTCCTCATCCCTCCAGCATCTTCCCCACTATAGAGAAACTATTTAATTTTCTTCAAAATATCAACGATAGAATCAGTGTGCCATAACCATTTGTGAATATAGAGTTCTTCTTTAATAACAAATAAATTGTAATCTATCGTATAAACGGTTTCCTGCAACAATCCGGGTGTATCTTCGTCATTTGATGCAATCCATGATTTTTTTATTTTGAAACATCCTGGTAATTTTCCGACCTCTGATTGCTCTTCATGATTAGTTTCAAGAACGGAATAGGTATATTTTCTCCCATCCACAAATCGATTCCAGGTGTTTCCATTTTTAACTGGAAGCTGCAAATAAAGCAGCTCATTTTTATAATCATCTGCGACTAACTTCCAAACCAAATACTTAGATTTAATACTTATTTTAAATTGCAAAGGGGACATATCACCAGAGTCAAAAACATTATACTCACTATTTGAAATTTTATAAATTGAGCGTTTTTCTTCTTTAAACATATAAGTTCCTTTAATTTTCAAAACTAACGTGTCTCCAAAATCAAATAATGGTTTTTCACCGTAAGCCGAATGGCATGTGCTGAAAACAATAGCTTGAATCATGACTGTTATTATTAAACTTTTCATTTTTATCATGCTATCCCCGATCTGCTTCTCTTTGCCTTCGGTAGGTGAGGGCGTAAAGAATGTTTCCACATTCTTTCTCATCCCCCCAGCATCTTCCCCACTATCCCGCTTATCTCTTTCGGATTCCCTTTCCCTCCTGTCAGCTTGATCGCCTGCCCGACAAAGAAGCCCATGAGCTTCTTCTCCCCGGCGCGGAAGCGTTCCGCCTCCTTCGGGTTGGCCTCGATCGCCTGCTGAACCGCGGTTTTCAGAAGCGAGGCGTCCGAAACCTGCGCCAGTCCGCGCTCGGCGATGATCGCTTCCGGCTCCTTGTCCTCTGCCTCTATCATGTCAAGTATCTTTTTCCCGGATTGCGCGGAAATTTCGTCTGAATCGACTTTCCTGAGCACGGCGGCGAGGCGCTTTGGAGTCACGCGAAGCTCGGTGATGGCGACTTTTTTATCATTGACCATACGCAATATTTCGCCCATGATCCAGTTGGCGGCGGTCGCGGCGGCGGGGTAGTGTTTGCAGGTATTCTCGAAATACCCGGCCGTTGCCTGCGCAGCGGTCAACACCTCGGCCGCATAGGCGTTAAGGCCATACTGCGCCTTGAAGCGGTTTCGCCGCGCCGCAGGAAGTTCGGGCAGCTCGGCGCGCAGTTTTTCCACGGTCGACTCCTCGACGATAAGCGGTACCAGATCGGGGTCCGGAAAGTAGCGGTAGTCGTGGGCGTCTTCCTTGGAGCGCATGGCAACCGAGGTATTGGTCGATGGATCCCACTGGTAGGTTTCCTGCCGGATAGAGCCGCCGGAACGCAGCACGTCGGCCTGGCGAAGCGCCTCGTAGTTGAGCGCTTTTTCAAGACTCCGGAAGCTGTTCATGTTTTTAAGCTCGACCTTGGTGCCAAGTTTCGTCGCGCCCGTCGGTCTCAGTGAAATGTTGGCGTCGCAGCGCAAACTTCCTTCCTCCATGTTGCAATCGCAAATGCCAAGATACTCGAGCAGCTGTTTAAGCGCGGTGAGATAGGCGTAGGCCTCCGCCGGACTCCGCAAATCGGGCTCGCTCACGATTTCCATGAGCGGGGTGCCGCACCGGTTAACATCGAACAGCGAATCCGCATCCTGGTCATGGACCAGTTTTCCGGCATCCTCTTCGAGGTGCACGCGCGTAATGCCGATCCTTTTTTCTTCTCCATCAACGACAACGGGAAGAAAGCCCCGTGCGCAGATCGGCATATCGTACTGTGAAATCTGATACCCTTTGGGATTATCCGGGTAGAAGTAGTTCTTGCGGGCAAAGATCGATTTCGGTGAAATGGAGCAACCCACGGCAAGCCCCATGCGCACGGCCATGCCTACCGCCTCACGGTTGAGCACGGGAAGCGATCCGGGAAGCCCCAGACACACCGGACAGCCGTGCGTATTCGCCGCATCGCCGAAGGGAGTGGTGCAGCCGCAGAACATCTTGGTTTTTGTCAGAAGCTGGGCGTGTACTTCAAGACCGATAACCGTTTCAAATTCCACGGGAACTCTCTATAGAATAGGTAGATGCGGGTAAAAGGGACGTAACGACACCGATATTAAAGATAAATTCCAGCAAGAGGGACAACAATTAAGGGGTCGATGGCAAACCACCGTGGAAAGTTGCCTTCATCTTTTGTTCCCGACGCACGGTCTTTTCAAATGTTCCCTGCCGAAGTGTTCCGCGGGGAAAATCGGGAGGAATTGGCTAATCTCTGTTTTTTGGGCGGCCCTGTTCGCCGGATGCGGCAAATTTGCTCACCGCCTCTTCCTCCGCCCTCTTTTTTACGTCACCTTCGAGCATACTTTCGAGCTCCCGATTCCGTTTACCGCTCCGCATAGCCTCCCGTTTAGTTTTGATAAAGAGGGAAAGCATGGGAAAGATGCCCAGAACCAGCCCGGCGACAAACGCGGCCAGAACATAGAAGTACACGGGAAAAGCGCGCGTTTTGAAAAAGAGGATGCTCACGCTCACCTCCTGCCCGAAGGCGGGTTGCATGAACGTCAGCGTCAATGTTATTGCAAGAAAAACCGTAACAATAAGCAACAAAAGCCAAACCACTGTTCGCATTGCGTCACTCCCTTTCTGCAATAAGCGTCATGCCGCTTGAGCGCAGGATCCGCACCGGCAGAACCGTTCCCGGCGCTGCAGCGGCATGCGGGATGAGGATCCGCTTGCATCCATCGTCCTGTCCTCTCAGATAGGTTTCGCCGCGCTTCTCGACGCGGTCGCAGACCATCATAGCTGCAGTGCGGCCGATCATATTCCCGTAGATACTGCGGGTTATCGCGGTCTGGAGCGCGGTCAGCCGATTCAACCGCTCGATTTTTACCGCCCGCGGGAGATCGTCCCTGAATTTCGCCGCTGTGGTTCCTTCACGTACCGAATAGGCGAACATGAACGCCGTAGTAAACCGCGCCTCCTCGACGATCGCGAGCGTGGCTGCGAATTCCTCCTCGGTTTCCGAAGGGAAACCGACCATGAGATCAGTAGTGATATCGGCATCCGGCAGGAGGCGACGAATCATGGCAAGAAGCGAGCGATAGCGTTCGACCGTGTACTTCCGGTTCATGAGGGACAGAATACGGTCCGAACCTGACTGGACCGGCAGGTGAATGTGGCGGCAGATTTTCTCGTTCTCCGCCATGACGCGGATCAGCTTTTCGGTGCAGTCTTTTGGATGTGAAGTCAGGAAACGGATGCGGGAGAGACTGCTGATCAGGGCGATTCGCCGGAGCAGCTCGGGAAAGTCAATCCCATTATCGTCGTACGAATTGACATTCTGACCGAGAAGGGTCACCTCGCGGACGCCGGCCTCTGCACGGGCCTCGACGGCAGCGACAATCATCTCCGCTTTTTCCGAGATTTCTCTGCCGCGAACGAACGGAACGATGCAGTAGGAGCAGAAGTTGTTGCATCCGCGCATGACTGGAACAAATTCGCAAATTTTCGGTTTAAGCGGCGTACCGGTTCCTTCTCGGCTGTCGCCGAGATAGCGTCGGATCACCGCTTCCGGGTCCGCAAGTTCGGGCGCGCCGACCACCGCATCGACAGCCGGTATCGTTTCTTTCAGACGCATGCCCAGCCGCTGCGCCATGCAACCGATGACCCACAGCCTCTGGACAGGCTGTCGCCCGGTCTTTCGCCCCTTGATGGCGGCGATTTCCGCGATCCGCGCGCGCGCGCGGGCTTCCGCATGCTCCCTTACACTGCATGTGTTGATGATGATGAGGTTGGCCTCCTCAAGGGAGGAGGCTTTCAACCATCCGCGATGCGCCAGCGCGTCGAACAGGGAATCGGAATCGGCAGAATTCATCTGGCAACCAAAGGTCTGGAAATATACGGATGGCATAGCGCAAAAATAGTTCATTTTCCGCTACCCCGGTCGACGACCGTACGGGCCGCGCAAGCGGGCTCCTCAATCGAAGAAGCGGACGTCATGAACTATTTTAACCTGAAAACCGCCATCCCGTGCCGTTTCATCGAGAGCGCCGACATGTCCCATATCGAGTGGATTGCATTAAATTCTGTCAAGGGATTGGGGCCGGTGCGGATCAAGCGCCTCATCGATCGCTACGGCGCCGCGGAGGAGGTGTTCCGCCGTTCTTCATCCGAGTTGCAGCGCGATGGCATCATCCCCGCTTCATGCATTGCCGGCATGTTCAGTAAAGAGCTTTTTACCGAAGCGGAGAGCCAGGCGGCCCTTGCCGAAAAAGAGAAAGTAGGAATCTTCACCCTCGCCTCGCCAGAATATCCCCGGTACTTGAAAGAGATCTTTGCACCGCCGCCCGTTTTTTTCGTGCGCGGCAATACCTCGGTGTTTACGTTTCCCTGCCTTGCCGTGGTTGGCACGCGCTCGCCAACCGCCTACGGCAGAAGCGTGACCCGTTCGCTCACGAAAGATCTGGTCAACGAGGGACTCGTTATCGCGAGCGGCCTTGCGCGGGGTATCGATACGATTGCCCACGAAACCTGCATCGAGCAGGGCGGGCGAACCATTGCGGTACTCGGGTGCGGCATCGATATCGTATACCCGTCCGACAATGCTTCCCTCATGAGAAAAATTTGCTCTTCCGGTGCGCTTATTTCCGAGTTTCCCATGGGGACCAGGCCGGAGCCGTTCAATTTCCCACGGCGTAACCGGATCATCAGCGGCCTTTCCGCCGGCGTTCTGGTCGTGGAGGGCGGCGAGAAGAGCGGCGGGCTCATCACCGCATCCTACGCGCTGCAGCAGGGCCGTGATATATTCGCGGTACCGGGTCCGATTACCTCGCCGCAGAGCGCCGGCACGTTCAACCTGATCAAAGAGGGGGCGATTCCTGCGCGCAGCGGCCGCGAAATAGCAGAGGCGCTCTCGCTTTTCGGTGATCACCGGCGGAAAAAAACGGTCTCCGAGGAGACCACGACGGGGAGCGCCCAACTTTCACTGCTTTCTGAATCGGAGCGAAGTGTCTACGAAACGCTCTCGGAGACGCCCCGGCGCATGGATGAGCTGTCGGTCATTGCTGGAAAACCGGTCATGCAACTTTTTGACGTTCTTCTCATGCTGGAGCTCAAAGGGCTCGTGCGGCAGCTGAGCGGGCAACTTTATATACGGGTATAACCATTACAGGAGTGCGATTGGCGCGAATGGGTGCAAAACAGGTTATCGGGGGGGGGATACTCGCGGCGCTGCTTTCCGGAGCGGGATTCTTTTTTTTCGGGAAACAGGGAATCTACTATCTCTACCGTGAAGAAAAAGGGAAAAGTGAAGAGATCCGGAAAAACGAGCGCACCATCGATTCACTGCAACAGGAAATCGCCAGGTTAACGAATGATACTGCCTTCATCGAACGGATCGCCCGGGAAAAACTCGGCATGGCCCGGCCGGATGAAAAAATTTACAAATTCATTGAGAAGCGACGATGAATGGGGAACACGGATTTTTGAAGCGTTTTTTTCGTGAGATCCGCCGAACGGTATTCACCGGTATTTTTATCCTGATCCCGGTCGTCCTGTCGGTGTTTATCTTGTGGCGGCTCTTCGAATGGGCGGATACGGCGCTTCCCGGCGCGCTCGGTCTTCGCTGGCCTCCGTTCGCCGGGTTCTTTGTTTCGCTCCTCATTCTCTACCTCGTCGGCCTTGCCGCGAAAAACTGGTTTGGCCGGAAAATCATCGCCACCGGCAACGCCATCATCGTCAGCATCCCGGTCCTTAACAAACTGTATCTTATCATCAAGCAGATCGTCGATGCGGTAACTCTCGACAAGAAAAGACTCTTCGAGCGAGTGGTGCTCATGAAATACCCGCATGAGAATTGTTACGTGATCGGATTTGTGACGTCGGAAGATAACCTGCCGTTTTCGACAAAGGTCGGAAAAAAATTGATTGCGGTCTTTGTTCCCAATGCACCTAACCCCACCACCGGATTTCTTTTCTATGCGCCGGAGGAAGAGATGGTCACCGTGGATATTCCTGTCGAACAGGCGTTCAAGCTGGTCGTGTCGGCAGGAGTGCTCGGCGCAGGCGGCCAGGGCGGGGAACCGGTTCATCTCTCCAGGCGCGGGAACTGGCTGCACATTTTCCGCCCCGGACATGCGAGGGAAAATCGGGCCAATACTCCCTGAGAGAGAGCGTTGCGCCCTTGTATCATCGGAATCGTTTGTATGAGCCTTGAAAAAACCCCGGCAATCGTCCTGTCGCTTATTCCCTTTCGAGAGTCAAGTTCAATCGCCGCGCTGCTAACGAGGAGCCTGGGACGGGTGAGCGCCATTGCCAAAGGGGTACGGCGTTCCCCGCGGGCGGCTCTCACACTGGAACGCGGCCTGCTGACGGAGCTTGTGCTCTATACGAAACCGAACCGTGATCTTCATACCATCGGGCAAATTTCGGTCGCGAAGTATTACCCGTCCATTCGCGGCAATCTGGGGAAACTGGCTTTGCGGGATGCCGCTTTTGAACTTATTCTCAAGTCGGTTACCGCCTCCGAGACCCATATTGAACTGTTTGATTTCGTGTGCGAATTTCTTAACTGCCTCGATGCGGCGGATTCGGCGACGATTCCTCTTCATGCGTTGTGGCGGTTCTTTCTGGGATGGGCGCGGCACCTCGGGTTCATGCTCAACCTGCGGAGGTGCGTCCAGTGCGGAAGAGATGCTGTTGCCGCTGAAGGGGGAGTGCTCGCAATCGAGCGGGGAGGGTTTCTCTGCCGGGCTTGCAGCGGCAGCATTGTGGCGCCGGCATTTGTACCGGGGCCGACAGTCTCATTTCTTGCGGAAGGAGAGCTGGAAAGCGATTTCCGCGTCGAACCGCTTCCCGCTGCCGCACCGATGCGACTGACCCGCCTTTTTGCCGATTACTGTAGATTTCATCTTGAAATCCGAACCGAGCTGAAGGCAATCGATTTTATCGAGTCGGTATTTTTTTGATTACAGGTCTTTACCTTCTGGACAACCCGGCCCTCATATCCTGTATTTCAAAAACATGAAAGCGGATGCACGACGTTCCTACCGAGTATTTTAGCAAGGAGTATCCACACCTGACATGGTTTGCGGAAGGAGCAGCTCAAGGCTGCCGGTCTTAATGGAGTTGGAGCTATCGATGAGAGAATGAAAACGCATCATCAGAGAATAATTGATATATCCGCCAGTGTCGACCGGTTTTTAAAGAGTGCATTTACGGACATTATCGTTGAGGGTCCGGCGATTGACCCCTCGGCGTTGCAACAGCATCCCCACATGGTGGTATGCACCCACCGATCACATGTCGATTATTTTATAATGGGTCATTTGCTGTTTTTCCGAGGTTTCAAGCACATGCGGTTTGCCGCTGGCGATAACCTTACGAAACTTCCCTGGATAGGACCCCGATTCCGTTCGTTCGGCGCCTTTACGGTAGCAAGGGAGATCGCATTCGAACGGAACTACGTGAAAAATCTCTGCAACCAGGTCGTGACCATGATGGCGCAACGGGAAGCGGTGGTCGTTTTCCCGGAAGGCGGCCGCAGCTATTCGGGTTCCATGCTCGAGGTAAAAAATGGCATCCTCGGAGCGGCGATTCTCATGCAATCGCAACTACCCGACGAGGATGTCTTTCTGTTGCCCATGGCGATTTCCTATGAGTGCCCCCCGGATGTACCATGGTTCGATCTGCTCCTTACCGGAAAGAAATTACGACGTCGGACCCATCCTTTTTTCAAGCGACTTCTGGGCAGCATTTTCTATTTCGGCGCCGACATCTTGGCATTCGCGCCGTTCTTCTTCGCACGGAGATGGGGAAAGCCGTACGGTATGGTCTACATCGACTATGACGCCCCGTTTGCGGTACGTACCGCGATCGATATCGAAGGGAACCGGACGCCGGGCAGTCGAAGCGACGTCTTTTTCGAGCATCGCGCTTCCATGCAAAAACTTGCTGATCTCATGCAGCAACGCTTCTGCGCCCTTTATCGGATACTCCCGATGCACGTCCTCGCGTTTCTCCTTCACACCGCCGGCGCCCTGTCGGCCGATAAGGCGGTTTTGCTCCTTCCCTTCCCGATCAAGGCGTTGCGGCATGCGGGCAGGAACATGAAATCGCTCGATCGATTTTCTTCACCGCACGGGATTGTAGCCGAAGGTCAACGGCAATTGCTTCGTCTCAAGGCCATAAACCTTAAGAACGGAGCTATGTCCATTCGAAAAAAAACGATCGTCAGGTATTATGCCGCGCCAGTCATTGACGTAATAAAACCATGAGCAGCAATTACCGAGGAGGTCCTTATGATGTTTGAACAGTATCTCGCCATCCCGACCGTCGTCGATCTTGAGTGCGACGACAAAGTGGAAGCCCTGCGGGAACTTGTCGCCGCTTTCTGCAAGGCTACTGATATAAGGAAACCAAAAAACATCATCGACGAAATCCTGCGGCGCGAGGAGGCTGCCTCCACCTTCATCGGCCAAGGGCTTGCTCTTCCACAGGCGAGGGTGCCGATCAAAGAGGAATTCGCCGTCGCCGTCGGCCGCAGCAAGACGGGGATCGAGTATAATGCGGCGCGGGGAGCGCTTGCACACATTATCATTCTTCTCGTTTCCCGCGACGATGCGGACAACTCCCGCCAGATACAGTTATTGTCGGAAATGGCCGATTTTTTTAAATCCGACGCGGTTCGGGAGGCCCTTCTTCTGCCCGAGGCAAAGGTCGATATAAGGACAATTTTAAAGTCACTGAAAAAAAGCGGCATGGTGCAGGAAAAGGCCTCCCGCCGCCAGCGCCGTGATGTCATGCCGATCCTGCGCACCGCGATGAACCTTGCCCGGGAGATCAAGGCGGGTGCAATCATGGTATTCGCCGATGCCGTGCGCGAGAACGAATTTCTCGATCAGATCAAGACAAGTGCGAAGCTTATCGTGGTAACCAGCAACCGGACGCGCTTCGACCCGAAGGGCGACCGCCGCATAAAGGGCTTCCTGCAGGTGCCGGCGATCCCCGCATCGCGGACCGATCAGGTCAAAATCGGCATCCTGCTTGGATTAACAAGGGGTATTATCAGCCGCGGAGACGCGGTGGTGTGCATTTCCGGGAAACCCAATAATGATGTTTTCGATACCATCGTCGTCATCGATGTCGAGAAGGAGTACGATTTCTTTTTTGCCACAACCCAGAACCTCGTGCCGCCGGATGTCAAACCCGAAGTGCTTGAGCGACTCATCGCCATCGCCGGCGAGATCGCCATTGAGGGACGCGAAGGGAAGCCGATCGGAACCATTTTCGTGGTCGGAGACACTAATTCAGTAACCGCCCATGTGCGGCAACTTATTATCAATCCGTTCCGCGGGTACAGCGAGGTGGAACGCAATATCCTCGACCCAAGCCTTGCGGAAACGGTCAAGGAGTTCTGCGCCATCGACGGCGCCTTCATCATCACCGGTGATGGCATCGTGGTGTCGGCAGGTAGCTACTTGCGACCGGCGACGGTAGACGATCCGCCCCCTATTCCGAGCGGTTTCGGCGCCCGTCATGCCGCAGCAGCGGGCATCACCGCCTGCACGAACGCCCTGTCGATAGTTGTGTCGGAATCGACCGGCATGGTGACGTTGTTTAAAAATGGGATGGCCATGATGGCTCTTGCGCGGCCCATAAAACATGACAAGAACGAGGTGCAGAGGCTCTTTTAAAGGAGCGGCGCTGTGAGCCCTCGTTTTTTTCGATCACGATCTGATGCAGGGCTCATATTCTTTGCCATCCTCGCCGCGTTTCTTTCCGCCGCCTGCGGAGCGGATGGGCTGGATTATTTTTCCCTTTCTGAGGCGACCGTTAAACAGCGCCTTCTGCAGAAAATCAACGCATTCCCCCATGAAAAGGTTCCCTTCCGGAGCGGGCGGATGATTCTCTATCAGCGATATCCGCTTTCAGGCAGGTATCCAGCAGCAGCATTCGATATGGCCGCGAAGGGAATTGAGGCATTGTTGTCACGGCGCGGAATAGTGCATGATATCACGGCCCGGCAACTCTGCGATTGCCTATTGGGAAGTGCCGACTCCTGCTCCGGATTCCGATATCTGGCGATGCCATGTGAGATCAGCGCCATCGCTCATGAAAAAAAGGTTGAGGTCGGCAGCTTTGTCAAGCTCAACCGGGAGGGGGATTTTACCCCTGCACATGCTACTCGTACCATCTGTAGCCGCACAACCGAGGTTGCGGTTCGTTTTGTCATGGTCGACCTTGATGCCCGGGCCATCGTTTTTGATGACCGGGAAAAAACGACGGTGAGCGACGACGAGGCGATCCAGGGCACTGCCCCGAATGGTGAAAATTCACACCTGCCGGTCAAAGATCAGGTCAGGACCGGCATTCTGCGCGTTGCAGCCAAGATTGAAACAAAGATTAAAGCAAAAATGTGAAAGAAATTCTGAAAACGAAGTTTTCTGGTGGGGAGAATGGCTCACGAATGATCTCAGAAAATAAGGTTTTTTTGTAATGATCGTGCAGTATCAGCGTGGGAATACCTGGCACCCTGTCCTTATAATCCAGGAATAATATCATAGTCAATGCCGCGTATCCAGCTCAGGTTATTCCTGCTTTTTTTATAATTGCAAAGGTTAAAAAAGCGAGGGGTGTAGGAGGAGGATTTAATATATTGGGAATAGTCCGGAAACGTCCACGCGCAATAGGCAAGGAGTACGGCAGAGAAACTAGATTTAAGGGAGTTCGGATCGTGTATATTCGCAAAATAGGCAGGGTTTTCACACCACCCCGAATCGGTTTCCCGGAAACGACCGACCCAGGTCGCGCACGAATAGCCTGCAAAATTTGAGGGGAAAAAAAGGCTTGCTCTGACCCATTCATAGGTCGTTTGCTTGCATCGATCGATCCAGCCGGCATCGGCCAGCTGGCCGCCGTCCTCGCCGCAAAGCGGAACGAAGTAAAAACCCAGACGGGTAAGAAACTGCAGTTGGACCGATTTCAGGAAGCGGCAATCGTGGCTGTATCCGGATGTCGGTCCGCCGGATATTTTATAAAAGCTATCCGGGCAAGAGTAGATCCAGGGCTGCACGATAATGTGCGTGGCTATAGGATAGAGTGTCTGCGGCATGGATGACCGGATATACGCGTCGTTTTTGATTTTATCGAGAACGCCCCCCCGGCCATCGGTTGCCGATCCGATCAGGCCGTATAGCTGACCATTATCCGCAGGCACAAATGAGTCGCCCCATAGCATGACGGTGATTATTGCCGAACCGCGAATGGAAATAATATCCTGCACCTGCTTATAACGATACGCAAGCTCCCTCGCGACGAGATCCGACTTGGTTACCGAAGAAGAGAGAAATGATTTCGCCCTTTCCTCTGCGATCAGACAGGCGGATCCATAGCCCAGCTCATCATGGCAGATATGGAGGTACTTCGGATACCTGCTGCCGCTGCTTGAACCAGTAGCCCTGCGATTCCAGTTTACATTGATAATATTGAGCCCGGCCGCAACGATTTCGTCGGCCGGAACGTTTTTAATTGCAGGATAATTTCCGACATAGGCGATATGATTGGCGCCCGGGACATCGGGAATCGTCATGCCGTTATGCTCTCGTGAGCGATAAGCGCCGAAGGTCGAACAGTGATGCACCGTATCGTAGAACTCCGAGATCGAGGCATCCTGGGCGATAAAACCGTCCATATGGGAAAGCCCGCCGAGAACCAACGGCACCATTTCCATTCCGTTTGCTTCAATGGCATCTTTCGTATTACGAAAGAATCTCGCTATATCACCGCCAACATAATTTCCATGATTGTAGGTCCAGTGACCGGATTCAAAGTTCAACCCGCCGCCTATCAGACAACAATAGTATACATGCGTATATCCCAGTTTCTTATAGTATGCCAGCATGGCAAGCTTATGCCTGATAATCCTAGCGGTGTCGCTCGTTGAATCAGCCGGTGGCAGGGATTTCCAGTCCCACATGGGTGAAAAACAGATGTCGGCGTCCAGAATAGCATGCATGGGCGCTGCTGCATACGAAACCACCGTTACGAAGAGGATCAAGATTGTGACGATGTACAATTTCATGGTGATTGAGCTTTCACCCCCTTATTCCGTGCTCTCACAATCCTCCGATAAATAATTTCTATTGTTAAAATGTATTCCATTTAAGGGATAAGGCAAGCCTTTATTTTTTCCCCCTCCAAGGTTTCAGAACCATGGCCTTACTTCAGCCTCCTGTGCTTAATGGAAAATAATCTTTCAAACAAGGGGAGTTCACATCTCTTGTGACCCAATTTTCGAGAGATAGGTAAAGAAGATGCAGAAGACATTGAAAACTGCACTTTTCAGGATATTTTTACTGTTTCAATTTACAACTATGCCATGGTTTTTATCTACCGAAGCCAGAACATTATAAGGCGCAGTAGGGAGAAAGCATATTTTAGGATTCCCGGCAGAGGATCTCTGAAATTAAAAACGGCTTCGTGAAATAAAAGATAAGGCCTGATAATCTGCCGGATCGAAAGCCGCCACTGCGGTTTCCCGCGCCGCCAGCGGAGACCTTTGATATCACCCGCCAGATCGATCCAGTGCCAGCCATCGTCACACTGTCGCATCTCCAGCAATTCCTGACCGGTTGAAAGCAGATATTGCTGTAGCGGCATATTCACACCCTTGACTGTCGATCGACGGATCGAAAAACCCAACCGGGCATTAATCTCCATTAAATACCAGAGATTATCCTCACTGCTTAACTTGAATTCCATCGTTCCTGGTCCGACGTATCCGATTGCTTCGCAAAAGCGAGCTGCATAGTGTCTCAGCTCCGGAATAAATTTTGATTGACTGACCGATGTCGTGCCGAAATCGGCAGGATTTTGGCGAACCTTATAATGCGTTGAAAAAGATGGAATGTAACCACCAGGAGCGGCAACAAAATAAATGGTGTATAAGCTGGCATTGTCTCCCGGGATATATTTCTGAATGCAAAACTCCAGTTCGGCATCTTCTATCCTTTTCGCATAATCCCTGATTTCTGCGTGGTTGGAAACGAGCACCGCTTTGCCCCCGAATATCTCTGGGAAAGTGCGGAGACCGATGAATTCCTTTCCCTTAAACCTGAAGCGCGAAACGAGTGGCTTGATGATTGCCGGGAAATCGGACCATTCATTAAAATAATTATTTGCAAAGGGCGAACATATGCTTGTTGGAAACCTGACACCGGCTTCGAACGCCTTACGGAACATGACGCCTTTATGAAACAATGTCTCTATGGTATCAAGAGGGATGTAGGGGAAAAGGAAAAAGTTGCGCAATTGATCCTGATAAATAGAAGCGAGGTAGGCATAAGGGTCCTCGGCCATAAACAGTACCGGCTTGATTTTCTGCCGGCTTCCGTAGTCCAATAGCCAATTAATGAAGGCTTCATGATTGATGCGCGGGTCGGGAACCACGTACTTTTCGCGGACGTATCGCGACCTGAAATTTTCGCAATCGACATGCGCAAGCGCGGTTACATGAATGCCGGCGATACCGAGTGAAAACATATGCCCGTACCCGGAAACGGTTCGGGCTGGATAGATGACCGCTTTTGAATTCGCAGCATAATTGGCCATGACGAGGTATCAAATTTTTCGAGCTAAAGGCATCACAACCAATGTATTGCCTCGTAGCTAAAAGTGAGGTATCTAAAAACCATACGCCTTTATGCCACCCTTTTTCTTTCTCTTTTACCCCTTTACCCCTGCCGCTTTGCGTCTCCCCTTTGTGGGAAAGGGGAAGACATTGGGTGAGGCGGAAAGCCCCGGCAAGCTGCTGGGAATAAGACTCATCGAGATTAATTCACCGAAATTAAGTTCACGTATCACCTGCTTACGCTGTTCGTTCTGGAATCAGTTTGAACCTCTTCCAACTATTCTTCAAGAGAAACAATTATACTTTTATCAACCATGCAACGCGCCGATGTTCCAGATAATCCCTCGGAAGAGCACTGTTCCGCATTGGAATTTCAAACCAATCGGAAACATCAAGGTGCTTCAGCATCAGATTAACAGCACGCTTGGAAGGGAAAGTGACAATTCCGGCACGATACGCGGTCCAGATATCCGATGGGTCTTCCCATCGCAGTTGAATAATGGGATTACAAGAGCGAAATACCGCAGTATCAAGGAGGATATTTCCCCGCGTCATCGTTTTCGTTTGTTTCAGGGCTTCTAAAGGGTTGGATACATGGTAAAGAAAGCCTAAATTTAAAGCAACGTCGAAGGTTCCATTCAATGTTTGAGGACTCATATCCTTAAAATCAAGCACTTTGAATGTCACGTTATTCACACCGACAATCGACTTTACCAAATCAGCCTGCTTAACAAGTTCCGGCCGGGCATCAAAAGCTACTACTTCTGCGCCCAGGAGCGCACACTGGATTGACCAGAAACCAGCGTTGCAGGCGATATCGAGTATTCGTTTACCCTTAAGAGAGCCTTGCTGGGATTGGATCAAATACGGCATGATATGTCTGAAGCGTTGAATATGCCGCTCGGGAGCATTGATATAGGCATCGGGTACGGCATGGTGTATCGGAAAGGAAACACCGCCTTCAAAGGCGTAAGGATAATGGCGGAACTGATGCCGGGTAAACTCTCTGCGAATTTCCTCATCTGTCGGCCCTCCAAGGCGGCGAGGAAGCGGCCAAACAGGATCAATCGACGGAGGACTGGCAGGCAATTCGGCACTGTTTCCGCCGCAAGGCGTTTCATCCGGAGAAATGTTAATGCTATGGATCTCGTACCCAAAATGGCGAAGAAATGTTCTAATGCCCTTCTTGATCACTGAAACTCCTTTTACTTGTAACTTAAAAGTGAATATGCTGGTCTGGCCCCATGCTTCATGATAGTCTTGGGCGAAAATCAACACGGACAGCAGATACAAAAACAACTGAAATGCTCACATACTACCTTCCTCATGGAAAGCAAATATATAACACGGTATTTACCGAAATGTGAACACACGTGCAGCGTGGGGCGCGTGTTACAACTCTGACTTCGCCCTCGATGAGGGTTGCCCATAAATATTGATCAGTCAATTATCTTATACTACTTGAAAGCCCTTTGCCCTACTCTTCCGGTCTCTGGGGAAATGATATCTGCAAAGTCCGATCGCCAGAGTTTTATTGTACAAGCGCAACTGTTTTTCCTTTCGGAAATAAATCGTGAGGGAATTCAGCAATTTTTCCGTCTAATCGCCACTTCCAATGAGAACTTTTCTCATGCTTTGACCCGCTCCTGAACCGCCCGCATCTTTGCTTAAGTAAATGCCGGCGGGTACCGAGCTCTTTCCCGAATATGTTATCGTGCGGCCCTGTATTGTGTAAAGAACCCGGGATGAATTGTTCGAGGGTAAACCCGCCATTGGAGCGTTGGACTTCCGAACGTTGTAGACTGCCGGCGTCATGGTGTTCCAGGTTAATTTGTCGCGTGTAACGATCCACGGATCGGTCATGAGCTCCGTGGAATTTTTCTGGCAGACAATAGACCACGGGCAGTGCCAGTTCATGAAAAAACACATCTGCGGACAGTAAGTCTTGATACTGGTAATAACAACATCATCGTTAAAAACATCATTGTTCCCGCCTGCGGCGGGAACACCGCCAAATTCGGTAAAGCCCAATGGTTTATTAAGCGTCAGCATCGCCGTATATTCAGGGGGATTTATCACGGTGGGCGCGTCATAATATGCATCGAGTCCAGCGACGTCGACATAGGCGCTTCCCGGGTAATACTTCGTTACGTTCGAGCCGATGTTCGGAGCATAGACCCAGAGCAAATTATTAAGGCCCTTCGTGGTCGTGAAGTAGTTAAACATTTGTTTCCAGAGTGCGACGAATGCCGCAGAATCCTTGTCGCCCCACCAGAACCAGCCGCCGTTCATCTCCATGAACGGTCGCCAAAGCACGATAACGCCCGAGTCTTGAAGCGCTTTTAAACCGGCAGCGTCCGTATCGAGCTCTGCCAACCATCGCGTGTTCGCGACGGAGCCCGGCACTAACGGATCGGTAAGGTTTCCTGACACGTCACCCGGCTGACCGCCGTCGGTAGGATTAAAAAAATGGTCACTGACCGTCACCAGCCCTCCGGCTTTCCACCAGGCGGTCAGCACCGGCAGCGTAGGGGCTATTCCCGTGTTAAAATCAGTGCCCAAAAGCGCCACCCATTCTCCGGTAGTATCATGCAGTCCAACAACGTTTTGTTGATACCCCGCCACAATATCGCCACCCCATTCAGCAAGCTGGCCGGAAATTACCTTGGCGTCAGTTTTAGCCGGAAGGGAGTAATAATAATTGAGTATTTTTTTCGCATCCGGCAGGGCATCGGGGTTGGCCGTTGTTGCGCTGAAGCCTGACGATAAAAAGCTTAATAGGGAAAGGGCTGTTGCACCATAACAAAACCTAATAGTTGAACCGTTGATGAGAAAGAAATAGCAACGCATACTACCTCCCCTTGTTAAATAATTATTCGCATTGGGTTGTGGTTTTTACGGCGCCGTCATTAAGCGAAATCTAATTATTTGATACGTGAACGCTGTTCTGCTTCAACTATACAATTTAATAATCGATAACTCCCGAAGCAAGAATAATTTATCCTTCCTCATGTACCCTAGTGTGCGTTCATATTTTATAAACCAAAGGAGGCCGCAGAATGGCGGAAAGAACTGGCTCAATACTCGACCGTCTTGTCCGCCTCAACCTTCTATCACCGTGAATACTATGCTATAATCTATGTTTTGGCCTACCTGCAAAAAATTACTGGCAATAAAGCTGCTGTTGATCGACGCTCGTCATTCAACGTCGACGTGAACAGGTACACACCATGCACGAAGCTGGACGGCAACTTCAGAACCGCCCGCTCTCCATCCTTCACCTGTCGTGACCACGATGCGACGACCCTGCCGTTGATGGTCGTGAGTGATGCCTGCAGATACCCATCACTCCCTATATCCATTCGAATGGCGTTACGAAGAAATATGGGTGCGGCAACTGTTTTTAATTTCAACTCTTGCGGCAGCACCGCGGTAGAGGACGCCAACGACAGAGAAACCATATCAACAAATGCCGTATTATCAGCGCCGCTTGAATCTATTCCCCGCAGCTCGACCAGGTGCTGGCCCAGAGTTACGGCGAACGTATCCGTCTTGAACGCGGTGTAACTCGTCGACGGCGGTTTGATGCGGGCCGTCTCATTGCCGTCAACGAGGACGACGAACGTCTGCGCGCTGCTCTTGTTGGCGCGCTGCGCGGCTCGCAACGACAGGAAGTAGCTTCCGGCATTCATGGTCACAAACTGCTGAGCCCTTCCATAGTTCTGCAGAAAAAGGACCTGCGAACCATCCGGCGCCGCCGGACTCGATGCAGTAAAGCCGCTGTTACTATTGGATATTCCTGCCTCGGAAATAAAATTCCAGCCCGCACCCGGTACCCGATACGTGAAGTTGCCGCCGCCCAGATTCGGCTTCTCAAAACTTCCGTTGTAAATCTGCGGCGTTCCACTCGTGTAGGCGCCTGTCGCGATATCGGAATCGCCAGCTTCGCGCGCTTGTATGACGGTTGTCCCGGTTATCATGATCGGCCCGGTATATTGCTTCGACGAGACGGTGGGAGCGCTGCCGTCCGTCGTGTAATAGACGACATCCTGCGGAATATTGGCCGCAAGAGACACGCTGAGCGGCATTGAAGCGGAAAAGGAATAAACGCCCGGCGCCGGCGTAAAGCGCACCGGTACGGGCACGAAGGTCGCAATCCAGACAGCGTATCCGTTCATGACCATTTGTTTTACCCCTGCAGCGGCGCTGGTCGCAACCGTATCCTGATTCGTCGTGACATCCACATACTTTACATCTGTCACGGTTTGGGGAAACAGCAGAGTTTTCTGGTTGGCGGTTTCGTTCAGAACAAGCGCTTTATGCTGGCCGTCCGGCGTAATAAAACCGAGAGCATATACCGACGTATCCGTGGTCGACGTCGTCATCAGGCTGTCTCCCGGCGCCATCGTGCGGACGAGCAGTTCAAGGCCGCGGGCGCGCGCGTTAGCTTTTCCGGTGGTCCAATCCAGCATCGAAACGTCGGGAAAGTCACCCGGCTGAGCCATGAGCTGCGACATCCCGGCTACATTCGCTCCGGCCAGGCACATCTGGGCGTATCCGTAAGCAAATACCGCATCTGAATTGCACCAGTATGAATTGGCGGGCGCAAACCCCGTCTCGCCGGCGAACGTTCCCATTTCGTCGCAATCGGTCAGAGCGTTCGGACGATACTGGTTACGAAGGGCATTGGATGCGTATGTGTACACCAGCTGATCCGATTCCTCCGACTGGAAATAAGCGCTGGAACCGTACCAGTGGTAGCTGATCAGATCAATCGGAGTACCGGGTTTATGATTGTTCGGATCAAGAAAATATTGATAATAAGCGTAGTTGTACACGGACAGCGCAGGCCCGCAAAACTTGATCGTTGAGTCCACCTTACGCATGGCGGAAACCAGGGTATCATATCGTCTGCAATACTCTTTCGAGGAAAGTTTCCCTTCGAGGTCCGGTTCGTTAAACGCCTCCCAGTAATTAAACCGGTAGTGATACCCGGAGGCGTGATAGACGCCGAGCTCATCGGTAAAGCCGCCCTTTTCGTACCAGCTAAGCACCCGGGCATAGTACTCGCCGAGGCGCTGATACGCGGAGTCCGGCTCGGTGGCGGTGTCCGCAAGGATCCAGGGGGGAATAGTCGAAAAATTCATGATCACTGAACGGCCTGCCTGCGCGCTCATGAAGTCAATGACGAGCGGATCGATCCCCGAAAAATCCCAGTAGGTCGTGTCGCTCGAAGGCACCCGCGTTTCCGCGATTGAATAGGCGGGCCCAAAGTAGTACCACGCGACGAACCTCGCAAACCCGGCATTGATCCGCGCCAGCTCGGCATAGGCGGAGTCGTGCGTGACGGTATCCCGTTTCAAAAGGGGATTGGATACCACCTGAAGCGTCGGCGTCATTGTCGATACATTCTGTGGTTGATTCCAACCGATCGTGATGGTATCGGTCTGAGCGAATGATACGCACAACGCGAACGCAATCATGCAGCTTATTGCTGCTATCCTGTTCATCAATCTATTGACAGCGGTTCTTTCCATAGGGGTATTCGAGAGGGCATATTTGACTTTTGAGCGGGGAAATAATAAAACCCCTCACGATTGCCTGAGTCATTGAATTAAAGCAAATCCGAGGGGTTTTGAAAAATTGGAGTGGAGGAGCGCTGCCCCACTTCCCGTAGTTAACAGCCCAGTTTTCCCTCATTAACTTTGTCGATGCCAAAGTTGGCGTGTTAATGAAGATGTTTTACTCTCTTAGATTCATCACTTTTGAAATAAAGGTTCCCCCATCGGTTTTTACAACGGCAAAGCAGGCGCCCCTGCCCAGCTTTCGGGCGTCCATGGCAAAAGACCCGGTAAAGAACGTTTTAAACAGCTGTTTCCCCTGGATGTTAAAAATGGAAAGCTCCGCGCTCCTGCCGGGCGTCATTGACACGAACATCTTTTCACCCCGTACCCCAACTTTGACAAAAGGGCTTTGTAGTGCGGGCGGAGGAGCCGCCTTCCGGACGCTCGAAATAGGCGCCTGGCCCGGTTCCGCGCCCCATATCTGCACTTCGTTATCGTATATGGGTACATTGATACACGTATCCAGCGATGTCTTTCCCACGGTCAGGTACGACCAGTCATTTGACGGATTCCACGCGGAAGAGTCCGAGTTTTGCGGAAGCGAGACGCGGAACTGCGCCTCACGTTTATAGGAGTCCTGCGTGCCGGGAAAAAGAGAATCATTGTAGTACGAAATTTCGAGGTAATAAATGCTATCCGACCCTTTATACGGCGTCAGCGCGGATAATTTCGCGTTGCTCTCGAGATAAGCCGTCGTCACGACAAGGCTGCTCACGGGAATACCGGCGGCAATCACCTCGCTGAAGTTATAAAAGTACTTGTACGATAGCGTATGGCACACGCGTGCCGGCTCGTTGGTATTGTTGAACAGGAAGGCATCGATTTCAGTAAAAATAGGGCCGGATTGATTGATTTTAGCCATAAGGCAGAACTGCTCGGTCGGAATATCCCGGGGCGGGAACTGCGTCGTGAGCGGTGCGCCGCCGTACTCGTTGTACAATCGAGCGAGCGCGCCGATAAATCCCGCATTGTAGTCATCGGCCGGTTCGTTCTGGGTATAATTGCTCCGCTGATCCGTGTAATTGTCGCTTTGGTCCGGTCCCCCTATGAGCGCCCCGTACATCGTATGCACGCATGCCTGGGTATCGGACGCCTGCCCCGGATACGTGCCATCCGCCGTGCGGTGGTGTTCGTGCCGCGGCGGATTGACGCCGTATCCCACGACCAGCGACCGGTTGAGCGGATTGTTGCCGAGCATGTAATTGATCTGGTTTACCGCGAACGTATGGTACCGGGCTTTCAGCGCCGTGTCGGCAATAAAATCGCTGTAGACAAGCGCGCAGAACGCCGTGGTGGCCGCGTAGCGGCACGATCCCCATTGGGAGAGCCAGGCGAGCCCGCCCGGCGTATAGCTGATCTGCTGGCCGTTCACGCCAACGGTCCAGTAATCGAGCCAGCGCTGGGCATCGGCTTCGTACGCCGGCGAGCCGGTCA
>JBEKOX010000011.1:0-48242 GCA_049521335.1 Chitinispirillaceae bacterium | reverse complement strand
AGCAATAACCGAGCAAAAACGCATCTCTTATAGAGGTCTTCCCTAAAAAAACTCAATATTTTCCGCTTTTTAGAGAAGTTTGATGTTTGATTATGCTTCCAAATTGAGTCGAGGGAATTAAGTATATAATTCCCTAATAAAAAAGCAAAATGCAACAAAAAATCGAAGTCACCATAACCATATATCAATATTTTTGGAAGACATCATAAAAATCATTTTTCAAGCCATTTTTAGAGGTACCCTTATATTCATTCCCCTCTTCATGGTCACAATTTGTGACCTTGAAGCTTCCGCCTCTTCAAACGTAAGTTGAAACATGAAATCATCCGGGAATCGTCCGATGTTCCTGTTCAGTGCCTGATTAAGTAGCCTTATTTCGACTTCGTACAAATCCAGCCAGGTCCAAGTCGAGCATGACCTTTTTCCCGCGAATGACATGAATCTTTGGTATTGCTTGCTGTTGTTTCCTTAATTTATTTAACTAAAACACCTTAAAATGGAGGGAAAGTCATGATTCATAATGCAGTAATTGACTGTATCCATGCGCGCAGAAGCACACGCCAGTTTCAGGAACGACAAATCGAGATGGAACAGCTGGAAGCGCTTTTGGAGGCGGCCATATGGGCGCCAAGCGGTGGCAACAATCAAAGTTGGTTGTTTACAGCCATTCAAAAGGAGGCGATTCTTTCAAGAATCAACGAACTGGTGAAAGAGGAGTTTCAGCATTGGATACCCGATGATGATTACCCTGGAAAACTCGGGGCTAAAGCCATGGCGCAGCGGGAAGACTATCATTTTTTCTACCATGCGCCGACGCTCATCATCGCCTCCAATAAGCCAAATTATGAAAATGCCATGGCGGACTGCGCTTTAGCACTGGAAAACATATTTCTGACGGCGCAATCGCTGGGTTTGGGCAGCTGCTACATCAACCAGTTGCACTGGCTGCGTAACGATGTCAACTTACGCGACTACCTTTTTGAGTTGGGGATTCCCAAAGAACATACCATCTGCTCAGCAGCCGCAATCGGGTATATCGGCAGGGATTCGAGCGCCCCGACTCGTAAAGAAGGCACAATTCAAATTATTTGACTATATGCTTGATGCTTAGATGATATCAGAAAATCTTTATCTTTAGTCTATCGATATCCTTTTTAATACGTCATTTACATCGTCGATCTCCGCGGCCCGGCTCCTTCCTACCACTCTAAACGGTCGCGCATTAAAGTCTGCTTCCAGGCCCGGTCCTTTCCGTTAGTCCTTTGCCGCTTCCGGCTCTTCCTCAGCGCTCCGTAAAGCGTCAGATATAAAATTCGTGGGGTTCGTGATCGGAAAAGGTTTGAAAAAGTGTACCGTGCTCAGATTAAAGTTTAAGTGTCGGGTTTAGTGTCGGGTTTTTGAGCGTATTGCGAGGTTTACTACTCTGAATACACTCCGAAAAAGCAAACCCCTTAACTCCAGTAAAATCAAAGGGTTTCATGGCTTTGTGAGGAGTACCCCCAGTCCGAATTGAACGGACGACCCCAGGTTTAGGAAACCTGTGCTCTATCCAACTGAGCTATGGGGGCTTTAAGGTTTGGCCGTCAGTAAAATACCACAAAACGCCAGGTAATTCAATGATTTCCCGGTATCTCACCCAGCGGGGCAGATGCCAAACCGGGATCGAAGTTTTTTAAGGCAACGGGAAGTCCCGTGGTCATTTTTTGTTTACTTTATGAAGCAATTCCGCGCATCATCAGAAACGGATAAAAAGGTCTTTAAAAGGCGATTAATGGGTGTTTAAATGGGCTTTAAACATCCGCGATCCGATTAACACCTGCTTTCCGCGTAACTGGAAGCGTGGCAGGCAAAGGCAAAGATAACTTCCTAGGTGAGCGATTTGATCTCAATTGGTCAGCGCCAGCTTTTTCTGGACGATAAACGAACCCGCCTTTAATTCAACGATGTAGTATCCCGCCGTTACTTTCGCATGGTTGAAATTGATCGTGTACGAGCCGGCGTTCTGCATGGCGTTCACCAGCTGCCTGACCTGTCTCCCCTGCATGTCGTAAAGGGCGAGGGACACGCTTGCCGAAGCGGGAAGATCATAGGTAATGGCGGAATTGGAAAACGAGATTCCTTTAGAATAACTGGCGTCTTTTTGCGAAAGCGCCGCGGTATAAGCGACCGTAAAGCTCCAGGCGCCCGACCAGCCGCTCACTCCGCCGGCATCCTTCGCATCGGCGCGCCAGTAATACGTCGTCGCATTGGCGAGGCCGTTGATCGACGCCGACGTAACCGTCAACCCGCTCTGCGAGGTCACCGTGCTCCCGAAGGTTACATCCGTCGATACCTGGACCGCGTAGGCCGTAGCGTTGCTCGCGCTGTTCCAGCTCAAGGTCAGCGACGCCGCCTGCCCGGCCGCGCCGTTTAAAGGAGAGGAAAGAACCGGTACGCCGGGGGCCGCGATAATCGTCGTGAAACTCCAGGGGGCGGACCAGCCGCTCACTCCGCCGGTATCCTTCGCATCGGCGCGCCAGTAATACGTCGTCGCATTGGCGAGGCCGTTGATCGACGCCGACGTAACCGTCAACCCGCTCTGCGAGGCCATCGTGCTCCCGAAGTTTACATCCGTCGATACCTGAACCGCGTAGGCCGTAGCGTTGCTCGCGCTGTTCCAGCTCAAGGTCAGCGACGTCGCCTGCCCGGCCGCGCCGTTTGAAGGAGAGGAAAGAACCGGTGCGCCGGGAGCCGCGATAATCGTCGTGAAACTCCAGGCGCTTGACCAGGCTCCGGCGCCATTGCCATCGGCGGCATTTACTTCCCAGTAATAGAGGGTATTGTTATTTAACAAGGAAGGCGATTCCATGGATGCTACGCCGCCGGTAGCGCTTGATAAAACCGTATCGGTATAGGTAATCCATGCGGCGGAACGGGCAATGCTGGAAACGCGCGTTTCGAAAACCGTGCCGTAATTAAAAGAGTTCCCGCCTTGCCCAAATCCGATAAACAATGAAGAAGTGTCTTCGGTAATCGAATCCGGCCCGGTTTGATACGGTAATGTCCCCGGCTGGTTCACACCGTTATAACTAACCGATGATATACCATTAGTTAATTCCCCTGCTATATACGTTATTGTATTCAGAGGAATACTCGTCGTTGTATTTAAGCGCGGATTATCGGTGTATGATACATTATTAAAATAGCCGAATTCGCAACCAAGCCCTTCAACGTTCAAATACTCCATGTAATAGCCGCAAAGGGTATTCTCCGGATTCTGCGGCGTATATTTTCCGATCCATTCAGAAGCCGGGGACGTTGATAGCGGAAGAATCCAGCTCTCTTCGGTAAGATTTTTTCCGGTAATATTCAGGCTGGGGGAATCCACCGCCACAAGTACACCTTGATAGCCAAGATAAGCGCCGGTCAACCCGCAGCCGAGCATTGTCGTACTTGCTATGACTGTTGCGCTTTTGTTGGCGTTGCCTGGCCATAATTCAAGGTCATTCTTGTTGGCGGTTGCATCAAGAAGCGATAATGTTCCATTCTGGCTGAAGTGATAAACCGCGGCGAAATACTGGTCCCATACGTTTGCCTGCCATGCCCGATTATGCTGGGTTTGCGCCGGTGCTCCAAAGAGACACCATATTTGCGTATGAGGCGATAGATTCGGCACATTTACGAACCACAAGCCCGAAGCGGCCCCGCCCGTTACCGAAAACGATACGATCTGGTGATAGAGCAGATTTCCGTTGACATCCATAAAACGGATATCGCCGCCATCCGGATTGCAAACTTTTCCCATCTGCGTGTTGCCGGTTATGACTATCGGTACGGGATAGTTTGTCAAGTTTGACGGGGGAGACCGCAGTGTAAGGAGCGCTCCATTGCCGTATAGCTGCCCATCCAGATTTACGGGCAACGGACTGAGAGCGGTTGACGACGAGGTCAATCCGCTGATCGACCATGTGGCGCTTACGAATCCCGTACTGGTTGCTATCTGGTAATTGTACGATGTCGCTCCGGAAACGGTGCTCCATGAAAGCGTCGGATTGATTGCTATATCCGTCGTGTTATTCGACGGAGAAGCAAGCGTCGGCGCTGCCGGGACCTGGGCGCCTGCGCCGATAGCCCGAACAATAATGAAAATCGCCGATAGATAAGCTCCTTTCGACCAGAAACGAGACATACTCCCTCCTTAGAATTGATCGTACACCTGATTTTGGTTCGAACGCGGATACTCCGAGAACCGTCGTATGCCGTGGCGTTCGAAATCTCCTCCGCCTTTTAATTTATGCTGCGCAACTGACGGTGTCAAGTTTATTCTGCCACCGCGCCATGAACGGTTGGTAAGCGGGGTGACCCAAAAATAAGAATCTGCTTCGCCCGAGGCAAAAGATTCCAACCGCGCCGCCCGAAAGGAATATCAGGCGATACGCTCCGAATAATCGGTTACCGGCAGGCGCATCCCCCGAACTGAGGTATTTTCCAACCCATGATTCCCCCCTTCGACCATATATCCCTCCCCTTTCTCGCCCTTTACGCGGAGACCCATTTCCGTTTTTTTCGGTATTTTCCGAGCTACCTGTACGCGCGCCGGCCCGAGATCATCTTCGACGCGCCCCGCCGCCTCGATCCCGGCCAGGACCTGCCGGTTGTTCTTATTGTTAACGATTGCCGCCGTTTCCCGGTGGAGCTTGCCGATTGCGCAATCGCCATTTCGCGGCCGCGCTCGCCGACGAGGCGTTTCGACTTTGAAGACCTTCGCCGCTTCGAGATCGCGCACCCGCTGCAAAAATCCCTGCGCGCGTTCGTGTTTCTCCTCCCCCGCAGCGCGCTTTCGACCGGCGCCATAAACATCACCTGCGCCGTTACCGCCATTGCCGGGCGCAGGCGCGCAATAGTGGTCAACGACAATCTGCGCACGACGGCTAAAAAACCGTTCACCTGCTACGTCTCCGACGAATGGCTTCCCGGAAGCCGACTGTGCTCGTACGGCGACTTGCATATGCACTCCCATTACTCCCAGAGCCATGTGGAGTTCGGCCCGCCCCTTGCGATCATCGGGCGGGTGGCGTCGGCAAGCGGCCTCTCCTTTGCCGCCATCACCGACCATTCGTACGACCTTGCCTGCCGCATGGACGATTACCTCGCGGCCGACCCGAACCATGAACGGTGGCAATCGTTTGTGGAGGAGCTCTCGGCGCTCGATCGATCGCCCCCGCTTCTCATTCCCGGCGAGGAAATTTCCTGCCTCAACGAAAAGAACAAAGTGGTGCACCTGTGCGGCATTAACCTGCGCGATTATCTGCCCGGAACGCTCGACGGCGCGCGCAGGGGCAGGCGTAAAGACCCTCAGCCCTCGTTGACCGGGACGATTCGCGCCATTCACGACCAGGGAGGCCTGGCCTTTGCCGCCCATCCGGGAATCCGGCCCCGCTTCCTCCAGCGGCTCCTTTTATACCGGGGCGCATGGTCGAACAAGGATCTGGAGAATCGGCTCGATGCCATGCAGATTTTCAATAATGGATTCTCCCCATCGTTTCACGAGGGGAAAATGATGTGGCTCGCAATGCTCCGGCAGGGACGCCGTGTTCCGCTCATGGCAGGGAACGACGCCCATGGCGACTTCAATCGCTTTAGGGCGCTTACCATCCCCTTTCTGGCGATTTCCGAAAATTATGGCCGGTACATGGGCTTGGGCAGGACCGGAATCTACGGCCAGCCGACATCGAAGGACGCGATCATTGCCGGCATAAAAAACGGAGCGACGTTTTTAACGACGGGACCTTATGCCGAAATCGGTTTCCTGAGCCGGCAATCCGCCTTTGCCGAACCATGCATTCGTGTGATAAGCACCTCGGAATTCGGGCCGCTCAGGAGCATTACGGTCTATGGACTCCAGCGTGAAAGCGGACACGAGACGATAGTGTACTCCGGAAATTATGCAAATTCACGCTCAACCTGGGAGGCGGAATTCCCCATTCCGCTCCCTGCCGCGCCGCTCTCTTATTTGAGGGCCGAAGTGGCGTGCGCCGCCGATGGAGCAGGAGAATCAAAGGCGTATACCAGTCCGTTTTTTCTCGAATCGTAACGGGAAAACATTGTTGCGCGCTTCCCGGCGCGCCGCTGCCGGTCAATGACAACCGGGACTATGTCGAAAAGAGGGAAAAATCATGGCAGGGCGTCCGCAAAAAAACTATTTTCTCTTTAAAGATGCTATCCAGCCGTCCCATCCGCCGTTTGCCGCTCGTGGTTGCTCTCTCCGGGATCGTCCTGAAACTCTGTGCCTCCCCTTTCGACCTGCTGCCCGCCCAGCCCCCTTTTTTCAGCGCGTCATCGCTTGATTTCAGGTATTACCTGTTTACCGGAACGGAAAACGACCGCGTAGTAAACCACGGCAATTTCGGCCTTGAATTTCCCGTGGTCGGCTACGAGCCGTGGAACCTCGACGCCGGCATTGCCGCCGCGGCGCACCTGGTCATGTATCCGGATCATTTCAAGTGGCCGGTGGATAATTTTTACGCCACGCTGGCGGCCTATATCGACGCCGTCCCGTCGCCACTGGTTTCATTTCGCTTCTACCCGGTGTACCATGTCTCTGGCCACTTGGCCGACGGTTCGATGAATGACACCGCCCTCGAAAATCCGGAAGCGGTCTCGGCCGAAATGGCCAAACTGGAAACCGACGTGCAGCCGCTTCGCGGGCTCTCCCTGTCACTCGGGTATGGGCGCTATTATCATGTGTGCGCCCAGAAATACCTGACCGACCACGCGGACGGCGGCATCCTGTTGCAGCCCCTGCAAAGCGGCGTCGTGCGGCCTTACGTTCTCATGACCGGCGAGCTGGTACACATGCTGCAATGGTATCCGGGTTTCGACATGGAACTTGGCGCCACGTTCGCAAACATTCGGAACCGCGCCATCGGCGTCAGCCTGCGTTACTTTAACATCATGGATCCGGGCTATTATTTCATGAACCGGGAGAAAAGTCTCGGCGTGCAGTTTGATTTCCTTCTGTAATTCAATACAGATCGTATTGATACAGCCGGCACTCCAGCGACCCGCTCATGAAGTTGATCCGCCGTTTCGACTTGAGCCCCACCTGGCCGGCAAGCTTCGTGGAACCGGTGAACAGGTAGCCGCCGTAGCCCAGGCATTTCCTCTTGAAAAAGTCCCCGATCTTCCGGTAGGTGTCGATCAGCGACGCCTCTTCACCGAGGCGCACCCCGTATTCGGGGTTTACCACCACGATGCCGCCCCCTTCGGGCGTCGGCGTTTCCGCGATATCGCAGACCGAGAAGTCGATCTGGCGGGCGACGCCAGCGGTATCGGCGTTTCGCCTGGCCGCGTCGATTGCCGCCGGATCGATGTCCGTGGCGATTATTTTCCCGCTCATCGCGGTTATCGGGACCGCCTCGGCTCGAATCCGTTCCCACGCCTTTTTATCGTAAAGCAATGTGCGCATGAAACCGAAGGATGGCCGGACCAGGCCCGGCGGGCGTTTGAGTGCGATGAGCGCCGCCTCGATGGCAAGCGTACCGCTGCCGCACATGGGATTGACGAAGTTCCCGTTCCCGTCCCAGCCCGCGGTCATGATCACGCCGGCAGCCAGGGTCTCCTGCATGGGAGCGTCGAGGGGAATTTTACGGTACCCGCGCTTCGAAAGCGGCTCGCCCGAAGTATCGAGGTAGATATCGCACCGGTCGCCGCGCCAGTAAACGTTCACTACCGCGCCCGTCTGTTCGGGTCCGGCGTCGGGTCTTTGCCCTTTGCGTTCCTTGATCCGGTCCACGATCGCGTCCTTGCAGCGAAGGTTTGCGTAACGGTTGTCCCGGATCGTCTCATTGGCGATATGCGACGATACGCTCACATAGCCGTCCGCCGGGATCATGGTCTCCCAGGGAATCGAAAAAACCTCCCGGTACAGGTCGTCGGCATTCCCGCACACGGCGCTCTTGATGAGGAACAGCACCCGGTGGCCCGTCCGGCAGCGCAGATTGAGCCGCATCGCGTCGGCAAAGTCGCCTTCGGTCTTGACGCCCGAACCGCCGGCCCAGAGTATGGGCAGGCCCAGGCCGGCCACCTCGTTGCGCAAAGTATTTTCTAAACCTCGCGCCGTCGTTATCATAATCATCGTTTTCACAGGGTTCAAAATTATATTGTCCGACATGAAGATCAGCGGCTTTTCTTTCACCCGGAACGCCGACTCCCTCTACTACCCGGTCGTGGCGTCGATTCGATCGATCCTGCCTGTCTGCGACGAATTCATCATTGCCGTTGGCCGGGGATCAAAGGGCGACCGCACCCGTGAGCAGATCGAGTCGATCGGCGACCCGAAAATCAGGATCATCGACACCGCGTGGGGCGATTTCGACCCTGCCGACCGTCATATTTTCAGCCGTCAGACCGATATCGCCCTGGCTGCGTGCACGGGCGACTGGTGCTTCTACCTGCAGGCGGACGAAGCGGTCCACGAACGGTACCTTGACACAATACAAAAGCGATGCGAGGCGCTCCTCGACGACGCCGAGGTGGAGGGCCTCCTCTTCTCCTACAAGCACTTCTGGGGCGATTACGACCACTATCACGTCAGCCACCGATGGTATCCCGAGGAGATCCGGATCGTCCGGAACCGGATCGGGGTCCGCTCCTGGGTCGATGCGCAATCATTCCGGATCGAGGGGCGAAAGCTTCGCGTGGCGCGCGTCGATGCCGAGGTGTTCCACTACGGCTGGGTGCGGCCTCCTTCACTGATGCAAAACAAGAACCGGGCCATGGAGAGCGTTTACCGCGAGGAGGCGGAGGTGGAGCGGATATTTTCGGCGCGTCCCCTGGCGTACGATTACGGTCCGCTCAACCGGCTCGCCCGCTTTCGCGGCGCCCATCCCGCGGTGATGCGCGATTGGATTGCGGCAATGGACTGGAAAGATCAGCTCGACTATACGGGAGCGTCCAAGGCGAGATTTCCTCACGACTGGTTCAAATACCGATTGCTTACCTTTATAGAACAGAAATTTTTAGGGGGAAGGCAGATCGGGGGATTTAAGAATTACACGTTGGTAAAGAAGTAAAGTCATACCCCGGTATTGACATAGAGGATAGTGGGATAATAAGCTTCCGTGTTTCTGCGAAGCAGGCAGTCCTTGCGATGGAGGGGATCAAAATTTGAGCCCCTCCCCGCCACATGAAGAATACAAAGAGATCCTCCTTTTCCCCCTTATTAAGGGGGAGGCGTCGTACAGGGGATTTATTTTGACTTCCCGTCCCTCGCTTCTACGCATATATGCATCTACCGGTGACGCGGCGGCAAAGCCGGAAAACCTGAAATTCGCGCTACGGCCACGGATGCTTCGGATACTTCCTTTGCAATTCCCGCTTGATTCCGGGGTAGGTGTTTTTCCAGAACGATCCCAGATCGGGCGTTTTTTGAACGGTACGGTAGTTCGGGGCGAGGATGTCGAAGACGCCGTTCACGCGCCCGTCCGCAACGGTAAAGCGGTCGGGATGGCCGATGAGATCGCCGAGCCGGGCCGACAGCTCGGGCGGCGCGTCCGCAAGGTAGGTAACGCGGCCCATTTTCCCCGACTGAAGGATGATCTGTTCCGGCGCTTTCCTCTCGATAAAGTGCGTCAGGGCCGGGCCGAGATAGCTTTTAAGCGCGCTCATAACCGAGCTTTTGCGCACCTCGGCAAGCGAATACTTCCCTTCGCACAGCTCGTGACAGACGAGCCGCCAATCCTCTTCGGTAAATCGCGGAATTTTTTTATCGGGAAATGCGGCAGCGACCAGCCGGGCGCGAAGCGCGAACTGCTCCGCTTTCGCCTCCTTTCGCCACTCCCCGGCGACTTCGACGCGCTCTGCGAGAACGTCGGCGGCCTTTGCACGGTAGTCGGCGCGGTTGCCGACCTCGCGGCGGCGCACGGGGATGCCGCGAAACCGGGTGATCTCCTCAATTTTCACCGCCTGCCTGGCCTCATCCCAGACGCACTCGACCGATTGACCGAGCTCGCCGCCGAACTCATCCGCGATCCACGCCGGTTCAAGCGGCAGGTAGAGCGGAATGACCGCCTTCTTCGCGGTTTCCCGTCCGGCCTGCTCATGAACGCTCAAGGCAAGAATAAGTTCCGGAAGAACCGGCGCTCCGGCGGATTTCGCGGGAACAAGGCGGGCGGTTCGTCGGTCGGCAAGTTCATAGACCATGCCTTGCCCCATGCGCACGCCGAGGCGGTGGCTGAAAACGCGCAACCAGGGCAGGGTCGCTTCCCCGCGCAGCGCCCGCGCTTCGAGCGGGGCCTCCGCGGAATCGGCCTTTTGCTTTCCGAGAAGCCGCTCGATCTGGTCGCAGGCGTCGCGCACCTCCGCGCCATGGCGCTGCGACGGGCCTGCTGAAAAATCCAATGCCTCGTCGAAGAGGTCCCGGCTTTCGATCAATCTCGATTCGCCGGACTGCCACAGCGCGGCCATGGCGATGTTGATCCGGCGCACCGGGAGCGAGCGACTCTTGAGCAGGACCGCGGCAACGGCCGGCGCAAGCGGCAGACGGCTCATCGCGACGCCGAACTTCGTCAGCGGATAGAGCGGGACGTCCTGCGCATCATTTTCCAGAGGTCCCGTATCGGAGCTCGCGATCGCCTCGCACCGCACCAGCTCCGCGGCCGCCTTTTCCCACCGATTTACCGGAGGCGGCGTAAGAAAGCGGATTGAGGGCCTTTCCCGGGCGTTATCCGCGCCGGACGCCCCGCTGACCACTCTCTGCAGGTTGCAGAGAGCGAGCATGGCCCCGGCAAGGTCGAGCCTCTGTACCTCGGGCCCGATGACGGGCGACATGGCCGTTTCATCGGCGCGGCTCCAGAGCCGGACGCAGATCCCCGGCCTCAGCCTGCCCGCCCTGCCCGCGCGCTGCACGGCGTTCTGCACGCTGACACGGCCGAGGTAGAGGGTGTTACGCTCACGCCCGGCGTCGTATCCCGCCACTCTTGCCAGACCGGAGTCGATCACCGCGGTCACGCCGGGAATAGTAAGCGAGGTCTCGGCAACGTTGGTCGAGAGGATGACGCACGGCTCCAGTGCCGGACGTTGCAGCGCCTCCTGCTGCAAGGCAAGCGGCATCCTGCCGTGGAGACTCATCACCCGAAAGCCCCGCCGTTTGCAGAGACTGTGAATGCGGTCGGCGGCGCGTTCTATTTCGCGGCTTCCGGGAAGAAACACGAGCGCCGATCCCTCAACGCCTCCGGCCATTATATCCTCAAGAGCGCGAAGTACCTGCGCGTCGAGCGGTTCGGCGGGCTTCGGCAGCTGGTAGCGCACGTCAACCGGAAAGAGGCGGTCAGGCACCGTTATTATAGAGCATTCGTCAAGATATGCCCGCAGTTCCCCGGTTGCGAGGGTTGCCGAGAGGACTATGATTTTCAGGTCGGGGCGCATTGTGGCGACAAGGCGGCGCGTCCAGGCGAGGGCGGCGTCGGCGTCGAGTGAGCGTTCGTGGAATTCGTCAAAGACGATGATCGCGGCGTCGGACGCCATCGGATCGCTGCCGAGCATCTGCAGAAACGTGCCGTAGGTCAGGAATAGAATGCCGGTGTCGGGCGAGGCCTTGCGTTCGAACCGTACCTGATACCCCGCCTTTCCGCCGCAGGCGACGCCGAGCTCCTCGCTCACGCGATAGGCTAGGGCGCGCGCCGCGATGCGGCGCGGTTCGAGAACGAGAAGCTTTTTCCGGGAGGTCGACTGGTCCGCGAAGAATTGCGGGATCTGCGTCGACTTGCCGGTCCCTGGAGGAGCGGTGACGATGAGGCTTTTGCCGGAGGCAAGGGCGGAGAGAATTTGGGAACGATAATTGATGATAGGGAGCATTGCACTTTACTCTATACCACAGAGGTAAGGAAAACTTCAACGATAAAATAGATTATTCTGGTATTCACGTATTACCGGTCTCTTTGGCGGGAAGCGCCGCGACGCAACTCATCTACTTTACTCAAATTGGAAAGTGATATATCTTTAATGAAACGGCTCTGCCTTACCGAAGCCATGTCTATATTCCTTTTACAGGAGGAGTGCTATGATGAAACTGGTCAATGTTCACGCGAAGGCGAAACTTCTCGGCATCTCCGACCCGGCCGAGAATCGTGACGATCTGATCCGTCAGATTCAGAAGTATGAAGGGTACACGCCCTGCTTCAAGTCCAAAGAAATATGCGCCGAAAGGGAATGCTCGTGGCGGGATGAGTGCTTGAAGAAGTAAATGTAACAAGATTAATTCAATGGTAAGTATCCCCGCATGGCCGACGACTTTAAGAGAGCGCTCGGTAAGGGCGCTCTCCCTTACTCATCCGTGTCGCAATATCGTATTATTTTTTGAATCATCACCCATTAAAGAACAACAGCCAGGAAATTTCATAAACTTAATGCCATTATTGAAAAAACACGCACAGCTATTACGCCTTCTGTCCGGAGATCGAAGGCTACTGCACGCGAGGCAAAACGCTCGATAAAAACATGACGAACATTCGAAAAACCATAAGGCTGTGTCTTGAAACTATGTCTGCCAAAAAGCGGGAGGCATTAAGAAGGAATATATCCCTATAAAACGGCACCTATCACTACCCAAATGGAATGATTAACACCACTAAACCAGATTAATGTCAATGGGATCAATCAATTAGTTGAAAAATATTGCCCGTTTTAAAGGAGGCGGCGGGAAAATAATAAATGTAAAACAAGTGCAATACAAAAGGTATTTTGAAACTTTAATGCATAAAAATGCAGCAATCTAAGAATGACCACCCTCCTATGGAGGCAAATTTAGCAAAAGGAATTTATTATGTATACAAATCATAGAATTATAAATGGCGACAGCCGTAGAATGTCAATTATTCCTGATGCTTCTGTTCACTTAGTAATTACTTCCCCACCCTATTGGCAGCTTAAGGATTATGGTTCGGAAAATCAAATTGGATACCACGAATCTTATGAACAATATATCAATGATTTAAATCTCGTTTGGAATGAATGCTATCGCGTCTTGCATCCTGGTTGCCGCTTATGCGTGAACATCGGGGACCAATTTGCACGAGCAGTTTATTATGGTCGATACAAAGTAATTCCTATTCGAACAGAAATTATTAAGTTTTGTGAATCGGTCGGTTTTGATTATATGGGTGCCATAATTTGGCAAAAAGTCACCACTACAAATACTTCTGGTGGCGGGGTTCAAATGGGATCTTATCCTTTCCCCCGCAATGGAATTCTCAAAATTGATTACGAATTTATTCTCACCTTCAAAAAACTCGGCGATGCACCAAAGCCGTCATCCGAGCAAAAAGAATTGTCGAAAATGACAAACCAAGAATGGAATACATTCTTCGCCGGTCATTGGAATTTTGCCGGTGCTCGACAAGACAATCATATTGCAATGTTCCCAGAAGAATTGCCGCGAAGATTAATTAAAATGTTTGCATTTGTCGGCGATACAGTTTTAGACCCTTTTCTTGGTAGCGGAACGACATCCTTAGCGGCTAAAAACTTAAATCGAAATTCAATCGGTTACGAAATAAACAAAGACTTCATTCCGGTAATTAAAGAAAAACTTTATGTAAATCAAATGGATTTATCTGAAACAACATACGAATTTCTTATAGACCATTCGACTTTCGATAGTGGCACTGAAATTCAGAAGTTGCCCTATATTTTTCATGACCCACAAGGTTTTGATAGGAAAATCGATCCCAAAAAACTTCAATTCGGCTCGAGAATCGACAAAAACGACAGCATACGAGAAGAATATTTTTCCGTAAAGGAAGTTCTAAGTCCTGAACTTATTCTTCTCGACAATAACTTGACTATAAGACTACTTGGAGTTAAAGAATCACCAAAAGCTAATGGCCAAGCGATTAATTTCATAGAAAACAAAACAAAAGGACAGAAAGTCTTTATAAAATACGACAAAGATAAATTTGACGATAAAAACCATATGAGCTGCTATTTGTATCTTAAAAATAAAACATTTATTAATGCCCATTTAATAAAAATTGGATTAGCAATAGCAGACAGAGATATTAATTATAGATACCGAAACAGATTTATTCAGCTTGAAGAGGAAGCAAATGCCTAAGAGCGAACGATGTTCGATGGAGTTTGGCAAAAAGGAGAAAGTACTTAATTACGCCTGCCAGACCTATCAGCTATCAAGGCCAAATAAGGTTGGTACTGTAATGGCTTTGATTCGCGAATGTCAGCCAAAGACTATTGAGGAATGGGAAAAATGGTATTTTGAAAACGCCTATACTGATTCAAAGAGTCCAACAAAAATCACAGATGGAAGTCTTGCCGAATTAGGCCAACGATTGTATGAAAAAATCACAGAAGTCGTGATTCCTGAATGGCAGGCTGCGTTTGGCCAATTAACACTTCAGGATTGTATTGACTATATATACAATCTTACTATTAACAGAACTTACGACGGATATCTTCGCGAAAAATCCGTAGTAAATGACGAGTTAGCACATTTTTTCAAAGAAATCTCCTTTGAAGAAAGTGACCCTGAACTCGACCATGCCGGGGATATTGATTATATTGCAAAAGTTGGCAATAAAGCATTCGGGATTCAAATAAAACCAGTCACCGCGAAAGCAAATTTCGGAAATTATTCGCCAAGCGAAAGGATGAAAGCTTCTTTTCGAGATTTTGAAGATAAATATGGCGGGAAAGTTTTCATTGTGTTTAGCTTAGACGGGGAAATTGGCAATAAATCGGTTATAGACGAAATGGCCCTTGAAATCGAACGTTTATCTGCTAAATAGCGCCTCCTCCGCCCATCCTCCGCCTCAGCGCTGAAAAGCAGAGGTCGCTGCAATGACGGGAAACAGGAAGAGCCGCCGCGTAGAAAAATTGAAATATGTTAACTTGCCAGGGTTACTTTGCACAACAGCTGTGTTGCGTCCGTCCTTCGGGTACATGGCCTGTTTGATGCCTACGTCTGTGTCTTCGCTTCGCTTGCACCGTCATGTCGGCAATCAGGTCACTGCACACCTTGGGTACACTTAGCATCAATAAACTCGAACGAATGAAACGATAAACGGCGGGAATGGCAACAATTTCCGCGGATAATGATTTTCTTTATTTGCACTTTGAGAATACGGTGTTCTTATATCTATCTTCTTAAAATCTCTTCCGGACTCTCCCCTCTTTTCAATTTCCTGAGTTTTTTGATTCTCTCCACCACTGCCGCGAGATTATTATTATCCCGTCTGTAGAGATCCTCGAAGAGGGAGTCCTCGCCGAAATAGTTCATCCTGACCGCCAGGTAGGCGTTATTGATATTCGCCTTATCGATCCCCTTGAACCGGTCGCTCTTGAAATAATCGTCATAGTGGTCGGTCAGCTCCCGCTTGAAGCAAGCGATGATTGCCGTTTTCCTCGCGAGCTTTTCATCGCGGGAAATACTCGTTCCGTAAACACTAGCGAGCGTGTCGTACAGCTCGCGCAGTTTTTGGTCCCACACGGCGTCGTCCGCCTTTTCGAGAAGCGCCTCCCGGTAGGCCGCCGAAGTGTCCCCATAAGCGCTTTTCAGAAACCAGAGCGCCCCGTTGTTGCCCACGAACTCGGCCATCTCTTCGTTGAGCGCTGTCCGGTTCTTCAGGTAAACGGTCGCATGGGTCTCTTCATGAATGATGAGCGAGGCCAGTTCATACGGGGTAAATTCTTCCATGAAGGAGTACACGGGATCGGAGAAAAATCCGAGCGTGGAAAACGCGTCGACCGGGCTCAGGGTGACGTCGTAGCCCTTGCGACGCAGGCGCGCGACCTCGCGGAGCGCGTCTTTGCGACTGAAAAATCCCTTGTACGGGAACCCGCCGAAAAACGGGAAATGCCAGACGTAGGGGGCGAAACGGTCGGCCGCCGAAGCCGCCACCACGTCGACGAGATACCCCTTGTTGATTTTCACCCAGGTCGAATAATTCCTGTTCCGGGCGAGTCCGATGGAATCGAACGCGAACTTCCGTATTGCAAGCGTGCGGACGAGGAATTGCCGTTGCCAGGCGTCGATCGACATATCCTCAAGCGTTTTCCGGATGCTCCGGGCGCCGAACGAATACTTTGCCACATAGAACCCCTGCTTTGCAAGGTAGCAGTTGGACAGGAGGGCGCAACCGACGATGATGATAACCCTGAACAACCGGTTGCCCGCCATGCGAAGGCTCCTTGGGCGCAATTGACGGAGAGATCAGGAGGTTTTGTAAAGGCCGCTTTCCGACCGCACCAGTTCCATGGCCCGGATGAGCTTGAAATTCGCCCCGTAAATCGCGACCGAAACGCTGCGATCCAGGATCGTCAGCAGGCCGAAGCTCGGCGGCATGTTCTTGTCGAGAGGGCCCTTGAGATGGCCGGGGTTGATGTACAGCCTGCCGTCGATGACCTTGATCTCCGCGCGATGGGTGTGGCCGCTGACGATGATATCGCTCCGGCGGAAATCTTCCCTGGTCGCATCCTTCTCATGGGTGTGCACGATCAAAACGGTAAGACCGAGGACCATTTCGAAGCGCTTTGCGGGCAGGGAACCGTCCTTATACCGGTCATCGTAAAGACCGGGAACCTGCACGACTTCCACGTAGCGGTCACCGAGGAACTTGACATCATCGTAATCGTCGCCAAGATGATAGAGTATCGCGATTTTCTGCCGCTGGATGAGCCAGTCGGCGACGCTTTCGAAAAGCTCCATATTTCCATGCGTATCACTGATTATCCCGATTTTCATCGCGTTCACCTCTCCCCCTCATGATGTGGTCATAGACTTTAAAAACGGAACGTATGGCCCCGCTCCTGCCTTTTTGCTACAGTTTACCGCGAAGTTCTTCGTACGAATCGAGATAGCGGTAGATCTGCTCCTTGACCTTTTCCCCGGTATAGCCGAACTTTTCGTCGAGCACCTTGTAGGGGGCGGACGCGCCGAACCGGTCCAGCCCGGCGACATGGCCCAGCGGGCCGACGACCTCGCGCAGCGTCACCGACAGGCCGGAGGTGAGGCCGAATACCGGGGTGCGCGGCGGAATAATCGATTCGCGATAGGCAACGGGCTGTTCGAGGAAAAGCGCTATCGACGGAACCGAGACGATGCGCGCCTTGATCCCGCGCTCGGTAACGATGAGCCTTGCGGCATCGACAAGCGTCGACACTTCCGAGCCGTTGGCTATAAGGACGACGCCGGGTTTGCCGTCGCAATCGACGGCGATATAGCCGCCCAGCTCCGCTTGCCGCGCGAGTTCGTAGCGCGCGGCGCCATTTCGACCCGGCACCTCGGCGATGTTCTGGCGCGACAGGAGCAGCGCGCAGGGCCCCTGAGCGCACGAGAGCGCTATTGTCCATGCCGCAACCGTTTCGGCGGAGTCGGCCGGCCGCACGACGAGCATGCTGCGTGCGCCCTCCGGCCTCTTCAGGTGTTCGAGGAGGCGGATCTGCGCCTCCTGCTCGACCGGCTGATGGGTCGGGCCATCCTCGCCGACCCGGAATGAGTCGTGCGAAAAGACATATTTGACCGCAAGGCCCATGAGCGCCGCCAGCCGGATGGCGGGCTTCATGTAATCCGAAAATGCAAAGAAGGTGGCGCAGACCGGAATGACGCCGCCATGCAGGGCAATGCCGTTCATGACCGCGGCCATGGTGAGTTCCGATACGCCAATCTGCAAAAATGCTCCGCCGAAGTCGCCTTTTTTCAGAGTGCGCGTGCCCTTGAGGAACCCGTCGGTTTTATCGCTGTTCGACAGGTCGGCCGACGCGACGATCATGTTGCCGATCTTTTTGGCAAATTCGGCCAAAACCACGGCGGAGGCGGCGCGTGTTGCGCCGCCCGGCTTGACCGGGATCGAGGCCCAGTCGATTTCCGGCGTCGCGCCCGCAATATACTTCGCCAACAGCGCGGCAGCCGCCGGGTTCGCCTTTTGCCACTCCGCGGCGCAATTCCGGGCTTCCCTGCTCAGGGCCGCTTTTTGCGCGTTTACCGTACGGTAATACTCCGCAACCTCCGGAAAAACGGCAAACGGATTCGAAGGGTCGCCGCCCAGATTTACAACGCTCTTCTCGAATGAGGCGCCCGCCTCGGAAAGCGGCATTCCATGCATCGATACTTTTCGTTCAAAAACATCGCCGCTCGCCGACAGCGCGCCCTTCCCCATGATCGTTTTGCCGATAATGATGGTGGGACGTGCGGTTTCCGCATTGGCCTTTGCCAAGGCATCCCTGATCTGGCTCTGGTCGTTGCCGTCGATCTCGATGACCCGCCACCCCCACGCCTGGTACTTCTGGCCGGTGTTCTCGTTTGTCACCTCTGAGGTCATGGTCGACAGCTGCACATCGTTCGAGTCGTAGAAGAGGATGAAGTTGTGGAGACCGAGGTGCCCCGCAAGCCGGCCGACACCCTGCGAGATTTCCTCCTGCACGCCGCCGTCCGAAATGTAGGCATAGGTTTTATGCGCCATCCATTCGCCGAACCGCGCCGCAAGAAACCGTTCCGCAATGGCGGCACCCAGCGCCATGGCATGCCCCTGGCCGAGCGGCCCCGAGGTATTCTCGATGGCGCGAACCACATCGCGTTCGGGATGGCCCGGCGTGGCGCTTCCCCACTGCCGGAAATTTTTGAGGTCGTCAAGCGACACGTGCCCGGTAAGGGCAAGCTGGGCATAGAGCATGGCGGACATGTGGCCGGGATCGAGGAAAAATCGGTCGCGATTGAACCACGCCCCATCCGCCGGATCGTAACGCAGAAATTCGGTAAAAAGAATATTTATGAAATCCGCGCCCCCCATGGCCCCTCCGGGATGGCCACATTTAGCCTTTTCCACCATCGCCACGGCAAGAATGCGGATGTTATTCGCCGCCCTGTTCACTATTTTTGGATCGATTGCCATACCTCTCCATTTTACGCATGAAAGTATTTTTGCCGGCGGAGAACCGCTCCGATCGAACTTCAAAAAATACATGTTTCGCTCATTTTGCGGTGGAAAATGTTGTCATTGCGACCGTCACCGGGAGCATGGACCGCTTCTGGCAAGCGCCGTACATGAAGTATCTTTTTCAAAGCGGAAGGTCGGGCAATCGCTGCAGCGCATGCCTATGGAGACGTTGCAGAGGAAAGTCCGGGCACCACAGGACAGGATACCTTGCGATGAGCAAGGGGCCCGAAAGGGTACAGAGGTGCAACAGAAAAGGGACCGCTCTTGGCGTCGGCTTTGCGTCCGCGCCCGGGGTGAGGAGTGAAAGGGTGGTGTAAGAGACCACCGCATTTCCGGTAACGGCAAATGGCAGGTAAACCTTATCCGGTGCAAGATCAAGCATGAGGGGGTTCGCTGCTGCACGGCAGCGGTGAGGAGGCGGTCCGTCTCTCACCCTCGGGTAGATCGCTCAATGCCCGTCCGTAGTAACAAGGGAGGGCCAGACAAATGATTGCCTCGTCCGCGTATGCGGATATGACAGAACCCGGCTTACAGACCTTCCGCCTTTTTTCAAGACTATCCGCCCCACAGAGAGGCTGGTCGTGTAAAAGTCTTCCGGGGCAGGACGACGCTGCATAATTAATTTCCGGAGAAATCCCGATTATCGTCCAGAAACATGCGAGACTCATTGTCGTTTTAATCTGGATTTTCGCCGTCTTCGGCGCTCTCGCGGCCGAACCGGTCGATTCCTTCGCCCCGCTTCCGGCCAAGACTCACAACCGCATCGCCCATGTTTTCATCAACGGCAATAAAATTACCAGGGCGTATGTCATAATGGCCTACTGCGATTTTGATACCGGAATGGCCTACGATTCCCTCGCCATCCGGCGCGCCGAACGCCTCCTGCGGGCGACGCGCCTTTTCCTCAACGTCAATCTGCTGTCGCTTCGGGAAAACGACGGGTACGATATTTATATCGTGGTGACCGAGTATCCCCTCTATCTGACCTTCCCGCCGGTGCTTGGCCTCAACCGTTATTTCTGGCTGCATGACGACGAGGGCAGCTGGTACTGTCCGCAAGCCGGAATGGAACTGACCAATTTCGGCGGCAGGGAGGAAGACCTTGGCGTAACGGCGCAGGTTGGCGTATGGCAGGACTATTCCGCCTACTGGACCAAACCGCTCTTCCCCTCGAAATACTACATCGGGATCGGCGCCGCTTATTGGCTTTCGCCGGACCCGACGTATAACTGGGACCTCCATGAGGCGACCGGCAGCCTGACCGTCGGGCGCCGGTTTTTTGAAAGTTCAAAAGGGTATTGCAGCCTTTCGCCGGACTACCGCACCGTCACCGATTCCACCGGCGAAGACTCAGTACGTCAGCACCAGGTCTATGCCGCGCTCGGGTGGATCTCCGACCTCCGCTCCTCGGCATTCGATCCTTCGAGCGGGATCTGGTTCCAGCTCGAAGCCCGCTCGAATTATCTCTATCGTGACGCCGGCATTCCACCCTACGTGCAATTTACTTCGGATATCAAGTGGTATATCCCGTTTTTATTCCGGGACGCCAAGTTCGCATTCCATCTCTATACGCTGGTGCGAACCGACAGCGCAAGCTACTTCGACCGCGTGCTCATCGGCGGCATCAACTCGGTTCGCGGCTATACGACCGAATATATCGGATTGGACATGAGCGCAAACGACGCCTGCACCTTCTCCTGCGAGTACCGCTTTCCGCTCTATCATTTTCCTCCGATTTCCGAGTTGATGCCGGAAAATTATGCAAAGATGCTGTGGAGGTTCAGCGAGTGGGCGCCCCGCCTCGACGGCGCACTCATCGGGGATTGGGGCAGGGTTTCCACAACGCCGGAAGCGCTGATCGGACCGGGAAGCACGGCGAACCAGACCGGGAGCGGCATCGGCATCGGTCTGCGATTGACTGAACCGACACTGAAACTTACCGCCTGCTCGGATTTCATCTGGAGCGAAAGCCTGTCGCCAGGCATCGTCAGCTACGGGTCTCGATTACTCTGGTATCTGTATTCGGGGATTAATTTTTAAAGGTCACTTATGCGGCAGTCTCCGTATTTACCGTGCCTTCCCCTTCAATCTGTTCGTCGCTGAACTCTTTTTCCGAGTAGTAGGTCTTTATCAAGCGATTAATACCAACCATCTCCAGAGCCCGCCGGACCTGATTCTCTTCGGCAACGATGAATATGGAACCATTATGATCTCGTGTATCGCACAGACAGTGGATAAAGAGGCGTATGCCTCCGCTGTCGAGAAACGTGGTTTTCTGGAGGTTGAAAACAAAATGATGGTGGCCCTTTCGAATCAGCCCGGAAATTTCATTGTTGAGGATTTTGGTGCTTTCGGAGCCGTCGATATTGCCGATGATATGAATTACCTTAAAGTCCCTCAGATCCTTTATTTCGTACTTCATACGGCGCCCCCCCGGTATGCCGACGGCGGAACGCCAGGCCCCATTCGCGGTTTTGATTCGCACCCCGATTCTCTTGCGAAAACAAGGTGAATATTTCCCATATTTTTTTCGAAAACGGCCTTTTGCATCGTTCACCTCTGCCGCTTCAACGGCTATCGCGTCGACTTTGTTCTCAATCTTCTGAAGGGAGGCCCGGAACCGAATTCTAGACTTCTACGGTTGGCTCCGCCGGTTTTCTTTCAGGGCATCTGCGCCCGGTTCCGATACTGTACCGGGATAAAATACACGGCGATGCTACCTTATGGCAAACCGGTCGATTGCGCTCACGGCCCAACTCTTTTCAGCCGGGCGCCGAACATTCCGTCGATCCCATGCGAGAAGGGCGTAATGGAAAGGAACTTCTGCGCACTAATGAAATTTTGCGGTATGGATTCCGGGCATCCGATGTGCCTGAAATCGGGATGTTTTTTAAGAAATGACTCAATCTGCGCCTCATTCTCTTCTGGCTCAAGAGAACAGGTGGAGTAGATGATCGTGCCGCCGGAACCGACAAGAGTCGCCGCCGAATCGAGAATCTCCGCCTGCAGGCTGCTCATGGACGCGATATCGGCAGGCGTCCGGATCAAACGGGCATCGGGATGGCGATGCAGAATACCGGTCGACGAGCACGGCGCGTCCACAAGAACCTTATCGAAAATCCCGGCAAAGGGCGGATATCGGCCATCGGCGACCAGGGGGTAACTATTCATGAGATGCATGCGGTCGCAGGTATCGACGCAAAGCCGGATTCTTGACAATCGGTCGTCGCAAGCGCAAATCGAACCGGTTTCGCCGACCAGTTCCGACATCAAAGCGGTTTTCCCGCCGGGTGACGAGCAGAGATCGAGTATTTTTTCTCCTTTTTGCGCATCGGCCAGCGCGACTACCCACCCGGAGGATGGCGCCTGCACATTACAGAATCCGCGGCTGATGGCGTCGACAATATCAGGGGAAACGTTCTTCTTCAGTCGGTAATACAAGTTAAGGAAGCCGGTTGAAGGATCGCACAGGGAGTGCACCTCGGCTTCGAACTGCTGCTTCGAAAGCCCCCTGAGTTTTCTGCGGAGGTAAATCTCGGGTCTTTCATTGTTGAATGCCAGGAGTTTTCTCGTATTGCCGAGTCCGAAGTTTGTCAGCCAGCGCTCGACCATCCATCGGGGATGTGAGTATTCGATCGAAAGCCGCTCGGCGGGATCCTTGAGCTCTTCGGGAAGGCTTACGGCATGGCGATCGGCGATAACGCGCCGCAGCACTGCATTGACGACGCCGGCCAGCGCCCGGGTGTCCGGCAGATTCTTGGCAAGCTGCACGGATTCGAATACCGCGGCATGGTGGGGAACGCGATCAAGAAACAGGAGCTGGTAGAGCCCCAGCTGAAGCACGCGACGCAGGGATTCATTACTTTTCAAACGGTCATTCGACAGAAGGCGGTCGATCAGGTAATCGAGCCTGATCCGCCATCGGAGAATGCCATAGACGATTTCGAACACGAACCGTTTATCGCGTCGATCCAGATGAGCGGTGTCAAGCGCCGCGTCAACGATTCCCTCAAGATTGGAGGCTCGGCCATCGAAAATCTTCAGAATCTGCACTACCAAAAGGCGGGCATTCACGAGAGGGCTGTTCCTTCCTGCATGCGAGTTCCCAGCAGGAAATCATGAACGCTCATGCGCCTGCGGTTCGCCGGTTTCACTTCAAGAACGCGCAGGCGTCCCTGCAAGCATTGAACGTCAAAATAACCATCTCCTACGGCAACGACGGTTCCCGGCGCTGCCACGGCGGCCTTGCCAGGCATCGGCCGGGCCGCCTCGATGCCGAGTCTTTCCCCTTTGAAAACGGCAAAGGTTCCGGGAAAGGGCTTAAATGCCCTGATTTTATTAAAAATAGCCTGCGATGAGAGATGCCAATCAATCGCCGCCTCCTCTCTGGTCAGTTTCGGCGCACCGCTTGCGGCTACATGGTTCTGCCTCATTGGAATCGTAGCGCCCGCATCGATGCGTTCGATCGCTTCCATGAGCGCATGGGCGCCGAGGTCGCTCAACCTTCCATAGAGCTGTTCCGAAGTCTCTGCGGGCCCGATTGGAACCCTCTTCTGAAGCAGGATCATCCCGGTATCGATCCCTTCGTCGATACGAAATATCGTTACTCCGGTTTCGGTCTCTCCAGCCTCGATAGCCCGCTGAATCGGCGCGGGACCACGGTATTTCGGCAACAGCGACGCGTGGATATTGATGGCGCCAAGCCGGGGCAGAGAAAACAAGAATTTTGGAAGAATACGAAAGGCCGCCACGATAAAAAGATCAGCCTTACAAGCGGCAATTGAACGGTAAAACAGCGGGTCCTTCAAGTCGCTCGGGGAAAAGATCGGGCCAACCCCCGCGGCCTGCGCGAACTGACCCACCGGTGATGGCGCAACCGCCCGCCCCCTACCTTTCGGTCGTGGCGGGGTGGTCACAATGCCGACCACGGTGTGGTTGCTGAGCAGCAGCTTCAATGCAGGAATGCCGAACTCCGCGGAACCCATGAACACGATTTTCATAGCTTGGCCTCTTTGAAATGGCGGAAAGATACTTCAGGGCATCCTGCCGCCTTTCAAAAGACCATGCGTGATTGGTTTCTCCTCCTGCGCAACGCTCTTCTCCCACGGCGATGATTAGTTCTTTTCCCGCCCTGAAATACAATGACGCTTAGTGCGGTCATATACAGCAGAAGTAGGCTTTAAGAAATTAATAGTTGATTTTTCCAGCGCCAATTGGTAATTTCGCTCTGAGCATGGGTAATTAAATTTCATATCTTACGAGGAGTTACAATGTCGGTATCATTCATTCCGGTTGAAGTAGTGGAGGTTTTTTGTCGATTTTGCGGGAAAATAACCACCAACCAGCTCGAGCGAAGCATAGCTGGTAACGGCAGAAATATCGATAAAAACGCTACCTTTGAATACTATTGCACCAAATGCTTTAAAACCGCTTGCTTCTCAGGCAACGATCTGCTTGAACAGGCTAAAGCAAATGGAAAAGAGCAGGCCCGCGATTATTCCCCGCATGACCACTTCCTTATCGGAGAACGCCTCTTCCATAAAAAATTCAAGGAGCTCGGCCTGGTAGTAAACAAAGACAGCGGTACTCCCAGCAGCGTTCTGGTATCGTTTGAAAAAGCAGGGCTGAAGAAGCTCGTTCAGGATATTTAATTAGTTGCCGTGTTGCGAATAAGGGAGAGCAGCCCGCAATGTGAGCGGATCACATGTCCACCAGCATGCTGAGGCTTAAATTCGGCGGGGCCGCGATGGTTAAAAATTCCACGGCGGCATCGAATGATACCGTTCGCTGGGCGATCGGTGTTTTAAACCCCACTCCACAGCATAATCCGGTCATATTGTTTCTTGTATAATCGCTCTCCCCGTTGCCGGCAAGATAGTTTTTAAGCGCCTGCACATCGCTCCAGCCGATGCTGTAGCCGATGCGCGCCATAAGCTGGTTCTTGATGATCTCCCACTCCCCTGCCGGTTCAAAGGTCAACTCGTCATCCAGTTTTTTGTCCAGATCGATCATTGCCCTGAATTCTGGAATTGAGGTGGGAATATACGAGACTCCTGCGGCAAATTCGGCAGGCAGAGGGTAACCTTTGTCATAACCGCTCAGCACGGCGCCAATGTTGCGCGCAACAAACCCGTAAATAAGCCGGGAGTTCATGAACCGGCCCTGACAACCGGCATCGAATGCCACGCCTAGCGTTGAATAGTAGTCGCCGTCGCCTTTTAAGTACTCATAAATTGCCTTTGCGGTAACTCCGGCACCCAGATATTCCCCGAGCTTTCTTGCCCATGAGAGCGAGAGGTTGTAATCATCGAGGTAAGCGTTGTCGCCGGTATATATCGGCGCGCCATCATTGCCGATATCGGTCTCGGCTATATTGCCGCTGGTCAATCCGCAGACGCTGACGCCGAAGACGCCTTTTCCATTTTCCGGCAGAAGATAGGCAAGCGGAATTCCATAAACGCCGGCGCCGACTGAACGGTATCCGACAACTGCCTGCTGCGAATTTATATACGCCATTGCGGCAGGGTTCGAGAACACCCCGTAGCCGTCGCTCGGCAGCGCCGCGCTTGCGCCGCCAAGGGCTATCGTGCGAGCGTCGTACCGCAGTTCCATAAAGGTAAAGGGGGAGGTTCCCGCATTAGGAGATTGCGCGAGGAGCGTTCCCGGAATCAAGGAAACTGCCGCGACAAGAAATGCCCCATAATGGTTCGCGTAGTTTTTCATTGCCTTCGTGAGGTTGAAATCAGTACCGCTTCACTTTAGAATAGGTTATCGAAAAATAGTTCCCGTCACTCTCCCGCACTTCGATTGTGCTCGCCCGGCCATCCTTGAAGGAGCTCATCCTGAGCGACCTCCCTTCGTTATCATTATAAATCGACACGAATTCGGAAATCGCCGCCGTGCGTTTCTTTATTCGGATGCGGAACTCCATAGAATCCGTTTTCCATAATGAGGTTATTGCCTCACGATCATTAATTGTGGAATCGGCGGGTTTTTCCAGGGGATCTTCGTAGATCGGAGGAACACGGCCGAGCAACGCCCGTATCATATCGCCATAAGTTAACGATGCGTTCATGCCGATGGATGGTATTGAAACGGTCTGCGAAAGGTCGAATTCGTGCGTTTTATCACGTAATCGAAGGAAGCCGCGGCCGGACGAAACCGATGCGCTGATTGATCCAATGGAAATTCCCAGCGGCCCATAGAATTCCGTCCTGAAAGTATCGGCGGCAGCCTTAACCTCGATACCGCACGCATGAACTTCACCATCAATGGAGAAAGTTGCCTCTCCACTCGCTCGAAATTGGTCCGGTTCCCTTGCCGGAAACAACTCTTGCACCAGCGAAGCAACTTCGTTCTTCTGCAACGGCGGCGCCGTACATCCCACGATTAACAGAAGGGCCGAAAAACCTCGGAGCAGTCGTCTTGCCGACGGCGGCATGTCGTTACCGTGCATCCATGCAGCGAATAATCGCTTCCAACCGCAGAATTTTCCGGCGAATCTGATCCTGATCGTCGGGGTTGTATTCGAGACATTTTTCATAGGCCTGCAAAGCGCCATCCGCGTCGTTGCGCTGGTCAAGAATGTCTCCCATATGCTCGAACACCTCCGGGTCGTTATGTATCCGGGCAAGAGCTTTGCCTATATACTCGAACGCCCTCTCATTATCTCCCATCCTGAAAAGGATCCACCCATAGGAGTCCAGATAAGCGCCGTTATTGGGCTCCCTGGAGAGCGCCGATTCAAGGAGAATCTTGGCGCTATCGAGTTTCATGCCTCTGTCCGCCCACATATAGCCGAGATAATTGGAGGCAGCGGGGTCGGCCGGCAGCAGCTGAAGGACTTTTCTAAAAGCAGCGGCGGCATGGGAAACGTCGTTATTCCGTTCAAAGCAACTCCCGAGATCGAACCATGCCGAGGCATCGGCGCTGTCAAGGGCAACCGCCTTGGACAGCGCGGTCTGGGCCGCGACGAACTGCTTGCGAAGCGTGAGAATGGATCCCACAAGTCGCCACGCCCCTTCATAGTCAGGAAATTTGTCCGCAAAACGACGCGCAACGGAAAGCGCAGCGTCCAGATCTTTTTCACGCACCGCTAAAAAATAAAGATGCTCCCATGCCTCGAAATAATCCTCCTTAAGCGCCAATGCTTTTTCGAATTCGAAACGCGCCTCGTCCGGCTTTTCGAGTTCCGCATAGGAGCATCCCAGGAAAAAATGGATCTCAGGATCATCGATATATTTCCCCAGAAGGGCAATCAAGAGCGGCACCGCCTTATCATATTGTTTCCCATAATAGTAGACAACAGCGAGGGCGCGGGCATAGGCATCCCGGTGTTGAACCGAAATGCGGCAGAGATACTCATAGGCCGCCGCAGCGGCAGGGTAGTCATTTTTTTGCAGGTAGAGCTGCGCGGCGTTGCGCGCGCCGTCCTCAAATGACGAATCCACAGCCGAAGCCATATTGAAATAATCGAGAGCACGGGCTGTATCGCGTCCGCCAAGTGCAATAAGACCGTGCAGGTTGTAGAACTCGGGTTTTTCCCCGTATCGGGACTGCATCACGCCGACGAGGCTATCCGCGGCGCCGTATTGATGAAGCGCCATCTGCATCTGGATTATTTTCAGACCTACGCCGATCTGCGCATCGCCCCTGTTGTACACCTCAAAAAAACAGCGGAGCGCTTTTTCCATCTTCCCCTGCGACTCATAAATAGCGCCGAGATTATAATAATCGGGAAGTCCCTTATCGGCAATACTCTCAATCTCCTTGACCGTGGAAACCGTATCGCCCAGCTTGAAATAGATATCGGCGACGAGCCGCTGTTCATCGGTGGAGAGATCGGGAGTGTTGTTCTTTACCTTTAATACGGTCAGTGCCTGTCTTAACCGGCGCGCCTCGACATATTTTCCGGCCACAATGTCCCTCAACAAACGGGAAGCGGGATCGAGATCGTAAGCCTTTTTATAGAGTTGGAGCGCCTCTCGATCGCGACCTCGGTGGTCCATATCGAGCGCCGCAATGAAATACTCTTCCGCATCAGCCCGGGAAATTCGATCAGCCGCCTTTTTTTGGGATTGGGCGACATAGGTCAATCCGGGAGGAGAACAGTGTCCTGCAAGCAGGAAAAAGCAACAAAAAAGGGATTGCAAAACCCGATGATGAAGTTTCATGCGCTCACTTTCACCCTGCAGCTCTCCATTCGATGACGTCATCACTCTGCCTTTGAAACGGTAACCTCGACGGACGATTCAAGCGGAATCTTCTCGCCCGGCGATATTGATTGGGATACAATGATACCCGCCGCCAACGAAGGATCGTTTTTATAGCTTACAGTGCCCATCCGCAGGCCGCTCTCTTCGATCTTTTTCTGAGCATCGGCAAGGGTCTCACCGACAATATTCGGCATCTCTACACTCGTTGCTTTGGAGCCTTTGGAAACGATCAGATCGACCTGTATCTCTCGCGACAAAGGAGTGCCGCACGCGGGGTCAGTGCCGATGACCTTATTGGCGACAACCATATCGTTGAATTCTTTCTTAACGTCTCCCGGAGTGAACCCGAATTTACGTAGTTCCGCTTTTGCCTGCCGTTCGGTCATGAATTTTACCTCGGGGACACGTGTCGTCTCCTTACCCTTGCTGACGGTCACAAAAATCCGGCGCCCCTTTTTCACCCTGGTTCCCTCTTCCGGGGTCTGGTTGAGAATTACGCTGTCGGCGATTCGGTCATTGTATTCCCACGACTTTATTTCCGTCAGGAGACTGGCACCGAAGAACTTCTCCCGTCCTTCTTCCAACGTAAGTCCTTGCACGGAAGGTACTTTGACCGTTCCTCGGCTAATACTCACAACGCCCGGCATGATCAGGACATCGATAACAAAGATAGCGAGGAGCATCGATCCCACGATAATTCCAATCGCCACAGGGAAATAAATCCTCCAAAATTTACGCACGGAAAGCCGAATGGTAAAGGTGTATTCTTTTTCGGGCATGCCCTCAGCTCGCAATGGTATATAAAAATTAAATTTTCAGGTAATTTGTTAAAAATAGTATTCGCGGTCGAAATAAATGATCATGGGTGGTTTTCAGGATAAAACACGCACCATCAATTATGCGGAAAGGGGGATACGCCGTTGCAATGACTCACGCGGAGTTCAATGAACCCGCTTATTGGTTGTGCTTAGGCAAATCCGAGATAGATAGTGGAGAGTTACCGGAGGAGTTGTTGCCCTTATTGAGCGCAAACACAGCACCGACTCCAACGACGGCGACGCCTCCGACGGCGTACTTAATCCAGCCGTTCGAACCGGGCTTCAGAATATACTTGCTGACCCTCTGCGGATCCGTGGTCCATTTGTAGGAGAAAAGTATCACATTAGATTGATCGGTGACATGAATCTCCGGGATGTTGTCGAGGAAAAACGTTACCCGAACCTGATTATGAAATTCAGGCCTCAGTCCTCTCACATCTTTATTAACGTCTACGCTGCGCTGCTCAACGGTAAATTTCCTAATGGGCGGCTCTGCAACGGAGGGTATGCGAGCCGCGGTAACTCTGGTATCATTGAATTCAAAAACGATTTTTTTCTCCTGCTGTTTGACATCATAAAAGTAACTGACCGGCTTCTCCTTGAAAATAAAGTACCCGCTGACAACGACCTCATCCGCTTTATTGCCCGGTTCATGGGAAATTTGAACCCCTTCAAGGGTGGTATACTGTTCATCGCCCTCAAGAGACGCCTCACTATGTTTTTGCGGAGCCAAAACCGGATTCGCCGGCGCCATTGCTCCGCCGGATATCGGCGCTGCAGGAGGAACTGCTGCGGAGGTATGCGCGGTACTATCGGAACCTGGCGCCATAGGCGTTGATTCAGTGGTCTGCGCTCCGACAAACGCGATGGATGAAAAAAACAGAGAAACACATAAAAGTTGCGCACGGCAATTACTCACGTTCATGGAGCCCCTGCCTTTGAAAGTTTAAATGCGCATCGACACATAATCCACCGACACTATATAAAATAACCCATAGGGAGATCAATGTCAATACCGATCGTCGGTCCCGGCACTCCCTCCCATTTCCGCCACCACGAATCCGATGCAATATTCGTCTTCATGGCTTATGGAGACATGGAAGGTCGAAATTGCCTCCCGGGCTATGCGCTCCCGAAGCCGGTCGCCGCATACCTCTATTACCGGCCGACCGCTGCCTGAAAGCGCCACAATCTGAATGTCCTTCCAGGACGATAACGGCTGACACGAAATCGGCAACGCCTTATAAAATGCCTCTTTTGCCACCCATCGACCGGTGAAGTGAACGGCCGCATCCGCTTTGCGGTTGCAGAGATCAATTTCCGTATCGGTAAATATTTTCCGGAGGAAATGATCACCGTATTTCTGGATCATTTCACGGATCCGGCCGATGGCCGCGATATCGGTCCCTATGCCTTTGATCATGGAGTTCTCCTTAACCTGTAACCTGAGGCCGCAACGCAGGTTCATGAATAAACATCTGAAAATAAATTGCACGACCGCCAGCCTGCCGCCTCTACATATTTTTTCATTTATGATTATCCCGATTATCGGCTTTGTCCTGCTCTGCTACACCGCCTGCCTGACGATGCTGGTTATCGGCCTGGCAAAAAAAACTCAAAATTCGCCCCGGTCCGCCCACATGCCCGGTGTCTCTATCGTCATTCCGTTTAAAAATGAAGCTCCCAATCTCGAAAAACTTCTACACTCCTTAGAGTCGCAGAACTATAATGGTCTTTATGAGGTAATCCTTGTAAACGATTGTTCAACTGACAGTTATAAAGATGTTATTTCTCTTCGATCATGGAGTTGCCCCGTTAAAGTCATCCATTCATTCTATTCATCCGACCGCAAGCTCTCAAGTAAACAGCAGGCGCTCGACCTCGGCATCCAGTCCGCTTCTTTCGATTGGATAGCCTTGACCGATGCCGATATGGTGCTGTCGCCGGAATGGATCCTCTCGCTCATGGAGGCAACAGCAGGTGGAGCAGAGCTCGTTTTTGGCCATACCGCCATGAGGCCGCTTGAGGGCAAACTCATTTTCGGGTGGGTTCAATCTTTTCAGCTTGCGGCGCTCTTCGCGGTTGCCTATGCGTTTCATCGGGTCGGTATCACCGGCTCCTGCATGGGCAACAACCTGTTGGTATCCAAAAAAACCTACTGCGATAGCGGATTCGATACCATCGGCTATTCGATGGTGGAGGACAGGGATCTCCTCCTCGCACTAAGGAAAAAAGGGCGTCCTGTCGCAGCCACCGAACCGTTTGTCCCGACCGCAACCACGCTTCCCTGCACGACCTTTGGCCAGTACCGAAACCAGCTTCTTCGATGGGCCTATGGCGGCTTGGGCAGGAATTCCAATCTTACCCTTTTTGCGATCATCCTCGCATGCCAGAATCTTGCGCTCGTCTGCGCAGTTTTTGGAATCCTTCCGCCTTGCATCTCGATCATTTCGGCAATCAATTTTCTCGCGACATGGCTCTTTATTACCGCAGCATTCCGGATGATGAGTTCCAGACACAACAGTCTGCTGTTTCCGGCTTTCTATCCGGTGCTTCTCCTCGAAACGGCGCTTTTGCCGCTTGCCTTCATATTCCGACAAGGGGTAGTTTGGAAAGGGAGGAGGATGTAGTCAACTCCATGAAGCCGCTGCTATTACATTATTACGTCACCATGCGGTGCAATGCACGATGCTCGTTCTGCGATATCTGGCGTGAAGAGGCTGGCCTGGACGCAACATTGAACGATGTCTCGATCAACCTTCTCCATGCACGCCAGGCCGGATGCAGGTTTGTCGATTTTACCGGCGGCGAACCGCTGCTCAATAAGCATCTCCCGCAATTCCTGCAACACGCCAGACGGCTCGGATTTATTACGTCTGTCACCACCAACTGCCTACTTTTCCCCGAGCGGGCAAAAGAGCTCACCGGACTCGTGGATCTGCTGCACTTCAGCCTCAATGCCGACACTGCCGGGCTTCACGACGCCATTCGCGGCAGGCGCTCCTTCGACCACGTGCTCGAAAGCATCGACCTCGCGCTCCAAAACAGGCTCGTTCCCGATCTCCTCTTTACTTACACCGATGAAAATATTTCGGCACTGGAAGGGGTGATCAGGCTTGGCCGGGAAAAGAAACTCCTGGTTATTCTGGACCCACTTTTCGTCATCGACGGTAACAATTTTGTAAGTCCCCAGACGCATGCTCAAGCTATTGATTATTCAAGGGAAAAAGGAGTTTACCTCAACCGTTCCCTTATCACTCTTCGCACCATGGGCGGCAACCATACCGCCTCCCCCCTCTGCCGGGCGGTCAATGCCACTATCGTCATACTACCCGACAACAGACTCGCACTTCCCTGCTTTCATCACCGTCGGGATTTCCTGCACCTGAACGGCGATCTTGACAAAGTGCTCCATTCCCCGGTTCGCGCCGACGCTGCCGGGATGCAGGGACGCTACTCATTCTGCGAAGGGTGTCATATCAACTGTTATTTCGATCCATCGTTCAACTATATGCGCAACCGGCTGTTTGTGCAATCCATGGTTTCCAAACTTATCTACGCTTGGCGGAAGTATGTGGTCTATCACCGGCCCTGGCCGAAGTGTTAGGTTTATTGCAAAATCGCGTATTTTTTAACCATACTCAGCCGTTTCCCCGAAAGGCCGAGACTATCCCATGATTGGATAACACCTTCCTTACGCAGGTTGATGACCCTCCCCGCCGTGATCGGTCCGAGACCGGGTACCCGAAGAAGCTTCAGCCTATCGGAGGAGTTGATCACCACAGGGAATGCCTCGGGATGATGATCGGCCCATGTCTGCTTGGGGTCGGCATCAAGTGAAAAAAAACCACCCGGATCGAAGATGAAGTCATGCACGGCAAACTTGTATTTCCTGATAAGAAAATCAGCCTGATAGATTCGGTGTTCCCGGATAAAAGTCCCGTCATTCCCCGCCCTGTACGGCGTTACTCTATCGGGTATCTTCTGTGGGAGCGCGCCGCTCTTGGTTTGATAGGCTGAAAAGTAGACGCGGTGCATCCTTAAACGGTCATAGAGTCCGGCGGTATAGGTGATAATCTCCCGATCGGTTTCATCGGACGCTCCGACAATAAACTGGGTGGTAGTCTTAATTTTTTCATGTCGCATCCCCTTTCCGGTCATGGAACTTATCAGCTTCAAGGGATGGATGATATCTTTTTCAAAATTCTTCTTTTGTGACAAGCGGCGAAAATGGCGCTCACCCGGAGTTTCAATATTGATTGAAACTGCACTGGCAAGCGACAATGTCTCCTCAATGGCGGCATCAGAGGCGCCGGGAATGACCTTGAGATGAATGTAACCGCGAAAATGAAACTTCCGGCGCAGGATCGTAGCGGTATTGTTGAGAAGCGCCATGGAGTGATCCGGACAGCCAACTACACCGCTGGACAAGAAGAGTCCGAACGCCTTCCGTTGCTGCCAGTAGTCCATGAAGAGCCGTGCCATGGCTTCCGGCTCGATCGTTGTTCGCGGCGTATCGGTAGTCGATCGATAAGGACAATAGAGACAATCGTTTACACAGACATTTGAAATAAGCGTTTTAAGGATGACCGAGTGCCCTCCATTGGGAAGCGATACCGGATAGAGCCATGCACCGTCATTGCCACGGGTACGGTGGTCGCCGTTATCGGCGCCGCAAGCGCAGGAAAGGTCGAAACGCGAGGCGTCGGAAAGAAGTTTCAGTTTATCGTGAGGATCCATGATACAAGATATGGTTTAGCCAACCTTAAAGTTGAATTAATTTCTTTGCCTTTTGAACCTTCCCCTTCGTCTTTTTTTTCAATCAGACTGCACATCTCCTTATCACTCCCACCAATTTCCCTGCAATGTACACGCTCTGGGGAGCAGCAATCACGATATCTTCGTATACCGGGTTCTCTGCGTGCAGAACAATGGTGTCATCACGCTTAAAGAATCGCTTTAAGGTTGCCTCTCCTTCTATCACAGCGACAACCACTTCACCATTTGAAGCAGAAGGATTTTGTCGAACCACGGCGATATCGCCATCGAATACCCCCATATCCTTCATGCTCTCCCCTTTCACCCGAAGGGTAAAGAGTCCGTCGCCTTTGAACAGTGTGCGATCGAGCGTTATGGTGCCTTCAAAGTTTTCCTCTGCGGTAATCGGCAGTCCTGCTGCCACCCGGCCAATCAGCGGCGCCTCTAAACCATTGTTGTCACCTGCCCGGGTGAAGAGCGTTTTGATCTGGATTCCGCGCGCCTTGCCAGTCGCAATCCGCAGGTAACCCTTCTTTTCGATGAGATGAAGGTGCTGACGAACATTATTCTGGCTCCGGTAACCAAGCCCCTTGGCAATCTCACGAGCCGTGGGAGGAAACCCGGCCTTATTTCGCCAGTCGATGATGAAGGCATACACCCGCTCCTGCTCGGAGGTCAATGGTACGGGAAGCAACATGCCAAATCCTTTGTGTTGGGTTTGTATGGCTGATCCGGAATCAACAAAATGGATATCTCATACTGTTTGTAATAATATACTGTTTTCTTGAACAGTATGCAAGAGATTTTTTCAAGGCAAACTATAAATTGACCGATTTGACTGTCAAATTACCGGCAAATATAACGATCATGCCGCGGATCTTCTGCCCCTGAAAAATGGATGAAAGAGCATTTAAAGAATAATTAAACGGCTTCAAATAAAACAGCGCGCTGGCAGCGAGCGGGCGGCTCTTGCGCACTTCGCGTAAAGACATTGGCACGGCAGGGGCGCTTCCTAACAGCGTTTTTGTGAAGGTCAGGGGAATCAACCAGGAGAGGTCCATGCGATAAAGCACCATATGCTTCATCGGGATAGAATCAACTTTGTTAAAGCGTGCCTTTTTATTTATATTTTCTCTTCATGACCCCTCCAATAATTTCCGAACTTGTGCAACGACCCACCCCGGAGAATACCGGAACCTGGGATGCCGGCTTTGCACTAAAGCTTGAAGGAATTTATTTTGAGAAAATGCTCTATCGAACTTCCCCTTCCCGTTTCACCCCTTCAGAAGAAAAGCTTATATGAACATAAAGACTCATAACAGTATACAGAATGTCATTATGATTGGCTTCAAACGCGGAATTGCCGTTCTGTTGTTGCTTGCGATAAATATTGGCTACTCTCAAACTCTTGCTGCCTCTCAACAAGTCATTCTATTGAAATACGAAATAAAAAATTGGAATAAATGGAGAAAAGCAAACCCGAGTGTTGTGCCTGACCTTGGGGGAATCAAGCTTAACGGAGCCGACCTTCGGGGAGCCGACCTTCGTGCAGTCAACCTCCGGAGAGCCTGGCTTTATGGCGCCGACCTTCGGGGAGCCGACCTTTCGAGCGCCAATCTTGATAGCGCCGTACTTATCAAAGCTGACCTTCGAGGAGCCAACCTTTTAGAAACCATCTTTCAGAGAACCATCCTTCTGAATGCCCGCCTTGATAGCACCCACCTTGATAGCACTGATCTTCGGGGAGCCAACCTTTTAGAAGCCGCCCTCCGGGGAGCCGACCTTTCGAGCGCTCATCTTGACAGCGCTAATCTTATGAAAGCCGACCTTCGGGAAGCCTATATGCTTGGAGCCAATTTTCGAGGAGCCAACCTTTTAGGGGCCAACCTTGATAACGCCAACCTTTGGGGAGCTGATCTTCTGGGAGCCGACTTTAGGGGAGCCCATTTTGTGGATGCCAACCTTGAGGGAGCCACTTTTGAGGGAAGCAACTTCACTAACGCTTCCCTTCGAGGAGCCAACCTTAGAGGAGCCCACTTTGTGAATGTCAACCTTGAGCGAGCCAACCTTGAGCGAGCCACCCTTGTTAAGGCCAACATCGAGGGAGCCGACCTTGATAGCGCTAATTTTCAGAGAGCCGACCTTCAGGGAGCCGACCTTCAGGGAGCTAACCTTGAGAGAGCCGATCTTCGGGAAGCGAACCTTTCAGAAGCCTTCCTTCGAGAAGCTAACCTGGAAAAAGCAAACTTTCGGAAGACCAACCTTTCAGCCGCCGACCTTGAAGGGGCCGATTTTCGGGAAGCGGACCTCGAGGGGGCCATCTTGAAGAAAACCGATCTCTGCAAAGCTAAATCATTTTTCGGAGCCCATCTTGATCCAAAAATTCTGTCTGCAATAAAGACTCATTGTTCTGGCAAAGTCCAATAATTCCCATGCCATATTGATTTTTATTTATTTTCTCTCTATCATGGCCCCTCACATACTATTTAACCTCATGCAACGACCCGACACTAGAATGCTGGAGGCAGGGATGCAGATTTTAAGGCGCTCGTTTAGCAGGCATGGATGGAAAGCGCCGAGTGAGATCGATTTTTCCAGTTTTTTTCTGGAATAAAGGCTTTGCGCTCATGCTTCAAAGAATTTATTTTAAGAAAGGGAAAAAACGCTTTATCGGGCTTCACCTACCTTTTCATATCCTTCTTTCTGAAAAATGACTTCCATGGCGATAAATACTCACAAAAACACACGGAGGGTATTATGATTTGTTTCAGAATCATTATTGCTGTTCTGATAGTGCTCGCGACAAATATGAGTTGCTCCCGACAACATTATATTCACCTGTTAAAAGCAGGAAATGTAGAAAACTGGAATAAATGGAGGGGGAAAAATACAAGTGTTAAACTTGACCTTCGGAGAGCCAACCTCGATAGCGCCAACCTGCAAGGAGTTGACCTTGATAGCGCCCATCTTTTGGGAGCCGATCTTCGGGGAGCCAACCTCGATAGCGCCAACCTTGTTGGGGCCGACCTTGAGAAAGCTAACCTTGATAGCGCCCGTCTTTTGGGAGCCGATCTTCGGGGAGCCAACCTTGATAGCGCCCGTCTCTCGGAAACCGACCTTCGGGGAGCCGACCTTGATAACGCTAACCTTATGGAGGCCGACCTTCAGGGAGCCAGCCTTGATAGCGCCAACCTTCGAGGAGCCGATCTTCGGGTAGCCAACTTCCAGGGAGCCATTCTTGCGTTGGCCAGACTTGAAGGAGTCAACCTTCGCCAAGCCAACCTTAATAGCGCCCATCTATGGGGAGCCGACCTTAAGGGAGCCGACCTCAAGGGAACCAACCTCGATAGCGCCTATTTTTTGGGAGCCGACCTGCGGGGAGCCGACCTGGGGGACATTAACCTCGGCAAGGTTAAAACATTTTACCGGGCACAACTTGATCCAAACGTTCTATCCGAAATAAAAGACAACTGGCCTGAAAAACTTGCGACTGTCTGGGATGACACAACAAAAGATTGGGTTATTGATATGGCTCTTCTTGCGCAAGTGAAGAAACGTGATTGGCATGGGTGGCCGGAGGGAAAAGATCAAGGCAAATGACTTCTATGGCAATAAGGATCGGGCGATCGTGCTGAAATAGCGGCGGACCAGATTTCTTAGGAAACACGGGAGCTGAAATGCAGGCTTTAAAGTGAGCATTTAGCCGGAAAAATGAAATACAGGGCCGGGGAGATTGATACTTCCCCGGCTTTTTTTCTGAAAGTGACTCTTGCAGGTCTCCAGCCGCGCTGGGAACCTTCAAGCCGTATTACGATCGCTTTGCTTTCTCCTGGCTGTGCAGTAACACGACTACCAACCGCTCGATATAGCGGTGCGATTTATTCTAAACCCCTTGAATTCTTTCTCCACATCATCGTATTTTTAACTTTTGACCCTTTTGGTAAAATAGTCAGTTTCCGATAAATTTTTGCCCGAGACGGATTGTATGTCCCAAAATCTCCATCCTGATAAACACGCCGCGATCCTTGATGCCGCGCAGAAACGCTTCGCCCGGTTCGGCTTGCACAAGGTCACCATGGAAGAGATTGCCACCGATCTGGGCATGAGCAAGGCCGCGCTCTACTACTATTTCACGACCAAGGAGGAGATTTTCCGGCAGGTGATAAGCCGCGAACAGGAGGAGTTCATCGCGCTGGTCGAGGTGATCATCGCGGAGAAGTGCTCTGCCGTGGAAAAGCTCATGCACTACTTTGAGCAGCACCTGACCTTTCTCAATGAACTCCTGAACCTGAAACTGGTCAGCATCCAGGCTTCGGATACGATCCATCCGATCATGCATGACCTGTTCCAGGAGTTTTCGCGCAGGGAGGTCGCCCTGCTTGGAATGATTATTGCGGAAGGGAAAGAACGCGGGGAGTTCGTTGTCGATTCCGCGGAAACCGCCGCCGCGCTCCTCACGCGCCTGCTGCTCGGTCTCAGGTTCCGGTTCATCAGGAGTTTCCGCAACGAGGCATTCGATCAGGCGGATATCGCGGCTTTTGCCGATGAAATCAGGTTGTTTTCGAAGATATTTCTCAAAGGGATTTCACGTTAACTTGCAGGAAGAGAGTATACCGTTATGAACGCATCGCAATCCGAAAAACCGGCTTCCCTCCCGCCGAACGCGGCGGGCGCCATGACATCGCCCCCCCCCATGAACGGAACTGACGACCAATCCATCGACGACGTGCCAATGTTCAGACGCAAACGGGTCGTGATCCCGCTCTTTCTCCTCGTGGTGGCGCTCGCGGCCGGCGGCTGGTACTGGTATGTGAAGGAATATTCGTCCGCGTTCACCGACGACGCCTTCATCGACGCCAACCGGGTAAGTTTAAGCACGAAAATGCTGGGCAGAATCGCCTATCTGAAGGTCGATGAGGGCGATACGGTCAAAGCCGGCGATACGCTCGTGCGGCTCGACGACGCCGACCTGAAGGCGCAGCTCGTCAAGGCCAAGGACGCCCTCCGCTACACCACGCGAAGCCTTGAAGTCGCTGCGGTAAACCTCGACAAGGCGAAGGACGATTACAACCGCATCGCGGTACAGTACAAGGGCGATATCGTGCCGAAAGAGGCGTACGATCACGCAATGGACGCCCTGCGGCTCGCCCAGGCGCAGAGCGACATGGTGCAGGCGCAGATCGCGACCTCGCAGGCCGATATCGACATCATCAGGACCCAGATCGACAATTCGATCATCATTGCCCCGTTTACCGGCGTGGTCGCCAAACGCTGGGTGCTGCAGGGCGACGTGGTCCAGCCGGGCCAGACCATGCTGTCGATATACGATTTCTCCCATCCGTGGGTGACGGCGAACTATGAGGAGACCAAATTGCGGGGCATTCACATCGGATCGACGGCCTCCTTCACGGTCGACGCATTTCCGGGGGTCGAGTTCTCCGGCAGGGTGCTCACCATGGGAGACGCCACGGCGTCGCAGTTTTCGCTCATTCCGCCCGGTAACGCCTCCGGGAACTATACCAAGGTGACGCAGCGCGTGCCGATCAAGATCTCCATCGAATCGACGCCGCCCCGGGGGGATGCGTTGGTGCCCGGGCTTTCGGTCCTGGTGTGGATCAAAAACCGATAAGCATGCGACGCCATTTCGTCAAAGCCGTTCCATCGATGCACCACGAGCACGAGTCGTACAAATGGTGGGTGCTCGGCAACATCATGATCAGCACCTTCATGGTGGTGCTCGACTCCACGATCGTCAATACGGCGCTGCCGAAGATCATGGCCTCGTTCGGCATCTCCGTGGATATCGCGCAGTGGATCCTCACCGCCTACATGCTCGCCTTCGCGGTCATGCTTCCCTGCTCGGGCTGGTTCGCGGACCGGTTCGGGTACAAGCGCGCCTATGCGGCGGGCCTCGTCGTCTTTACGCTCTTCTCCCTGCTCTGCGGCCTTTCGTGGAACGAGAAATCGCTCATCGTCATGCGCATCGGCCAGGGATTCGGCGGCGGGTTCCTGCAGCCGATCGGCATGGCGATCATCATGCGGGAGTTCCCGCCCGAAAAGCGCGGCCTCGCCATGGGGTTCTGGGCGATCTCAGCTGCGGCTTCAGTGTCGCTCGGGCCCGTGCTCGGCGGCTACCTTTCCGACAATTTCAACTGGCACCTCATCTTCACCATCAACGTCCCGGTGGGCTTCCTGTGCTTTCTCGCCACCTGGATCATCCAGCGCGAATACCGTCGGCAGCAGACGAAATCGTTCGATTACCTGGGATTTTTCTCGCTCGCCGTGTTCCTGGGCTTTCTTCTCTTCGCGCTCGCAAGCGGCAACGCGGAGTGGAATACGGGCGGCTGGACATCCGACATCCTCATGCTCTGCTATGCCCTGTCGGCGATAGGACTCGTCGTGTTCCTCATCACCGAGTTGAATATCCATAGTCCTCTCGTCAATCTCCGGCTTTTAGGCCACTACAACTTCGGCCTCTCCAACCTCGTGATGTTCATCTTCGGCCTCGGCATGTTCGGCAGCGTCTTCCTGATACCGGTCTATCTCCAGAATATCATGGGGTACACCGCCTTGCAATCGGGGATGGTGCTGCTGCCGGTCGGCATCATTCAAGCGATATGCTCGCCCATAGGGGGCTATTTCTCCGACAAGGTCAACCCGAAGATACCCATCAGCATCGGCATCGTCCTCTTCGCGATCAGCTTCTACCTGAACACGTACCTGACCATTTACTCCGAACACACGCAGATCATGATACCCATGTACCTGCGCGGCATCGCCATGGGAGTTCTTTTTTCATCGCTCAGCGCGGTTTCGGTGGCCGAAATCAGCCGGCAGGACATGGCGCAGGCGTCCGGTCTCATGAATGTCATCCGCCAGGTGGGCGGCAGCTTCGGCGTGGCGATCCTGCAAACACTCCTGAGCCAGCGGATAATCTTTCATACCGCCGCCGCCGGCGAGATCATCAACCGCACCTCTCCCCTCTTCGCGCAGTCGCAGCAACTGCTGAAGTTTCATGCGATGCACGATATCGGTTCCAGCGTCCAGAACGCGGCAGCGCAGGCGACCATGCTTTTCTCGAGCCAGTTCGAACAGCAGATATTCGTGTGGGCGATTAACGACGCCTTCCTCTTTTCCTGCATATGCACCTCCGCGTGCCTGCTGCCGATCCTCATTCTAAAAACCAAAAAACAAAGGCAAACGGTATGATGCAGTATTTACGTCCGGTCAATCACCATTACCGGTCAGCCATTCGGTTCCTGCTTGTTGCACTCGGACTTGCCGGAGCGCCGTCCGCGCAACCGGCCGACACGCTTACGTCCGAACAGGCGGTCCGGATCGTACTGGCGCGCAACCCGTCGATCGTCCAGGCGAAGGCGACGCTTGAAGCGTCACGGGCGCAGACGCAGTCGCTCAGGAGCGCCTACTATCCGCAACTCAACGCAACCGGATCGGTTGCGAATATCTATCCGGACAAGGCCCTTTCGCTGGCACCCGGAAGTCCGGGCTTTTACTTCGCTCCGGAGTATCCCTTCGACGCGCATCTCGGCGTCTCCTATACCATCTTCGATTTTGGAAAACGGTCAAATGCCCTTGCATCCTCCCGGATGGCGGAGACCTCGGGCGTGAACCAACTTGCCAACCTGCAACTCATGCTCGGTTACCAGGTCGTGCAGCTCTTTCATGTCGCGATTTTGCAGGGGAAAAGCATCGGGGTAAAGGACGAGGAGATCGCGGACCGCGAGCGCCACGTCGCGGAGGTGAAAAAAAGGGTCGAAACCGGCAGCGCCACGGAGTTCGACGCCCTCCAGGCGGAAGAACTTCTTGCCGCGGCCAGGAGCGAGCGTATCGATATGGTCAACGGCCTGGCCAAGTTGCAGGCGCAACTGCATGAACTGCTCGGCCTCCCGCAGGAGCGACAGCTCTTGCTCGCCGAGACCAGTGCGCCGGATCTGCGCCGGCTGGACGGGGACTCCCTCATTGCAAGCGCCCTCAGTCAGCGAAGCGACTACGCCGCCGCGAAAACCGCCAGGGAATACGCCCGGCTCCAAGTGCGGAAAACGAAATTGGAGAACATGCCCTCGCTCGATCTTCAGGCAACGGCAGGCTATAAAAACGGCATATTAACGAGTTTGTACAGCATCGACAGCGTACAGTTCAACTGGATAGCGGGCGTCGAGCTTACCGTCCCCCTCTTCGACGGCAACCGGGCGAAGTATCACCGGCTCGCGGCCGAAGCGGACGTCGATGCGGCCGAAGCGGGCATCACAAATCTGGCGCAGCAGATCCGCATCCAGGTGCTGCAGGCGAAATCGGACGTCGAAGCCGCGTACGCGAAACTGGACCTCTCGGCGGTCCAGGTGCAGCTTACCGAACGCGCTCTCGCGATCGCCCATATCAAATACGAGGCGGGGGTGATTACGAATATCGACGTCCTCGACGCCGAAAAAGATTTCTCCCAGGCAAAACTTGCGTATGTCAGCGGCACGTACCAGTACCTGCTGAATTGCTTTGCGCTGGACATGGCGACGGGCGCGGCGTACGCGGGGATGCGGTAATACGCTTGAAAAGCGGGTTCGTGCGGAAGCAACAAATGTCGTTCATCGGATCATGAACGCTGTGCGCCGGGCGGATTATTCGCCGTCATACGTTCCGCGTCCCCTTTACGGGGCGGTCTTGATGATGTACAGCTGATTGGACCCGCCCAGAATCGTGCGGATATCGATGTATAATGGATTTTCTGCCACTCTGCCAATAAGCCTTCCGGACACCGTGTAAACCGATAGTGACGAAGATTCGCCGGGGGCGAGACGGACTTTGCCGGTTGCGGAAGTAAAATAGTGCGGGTTGTTTCCGGGCGTCGCCGGGCGAGTTGGTCGATCACGCACCCCGGTCGTCGCCACGGTTGGCGTATCCAGCCGTCCGCCGAATTCAAGCTCATTGATGACCGCGCTGTCGTTGCCGACGGTACTCACCGCCTTGAGCTGCACGTACCGCCCGGTTGCCGGAGGGCTCCATTCCGCGATCTTGAGGGTAGAGTCGCCCGACCAAGTTCCGCTGTCGACCTTGGTGAAGTTCACATTGTCGCTGCTGACTGAAATGGTGTAGCCGGTGATATTCCCGGTCATGACATGGGCGTTGCCGGAGTAGTCCTGCCGGGGCAGGTACCCGAGAATTTCAAGGTTGGCGTACTGCGCGCCAAGGTCGACCGTTACGGTCTGCGGCGGTGCGCCGCGCATGGTCAGAAGGGTCTGGTCTATCGCCGTCGCACTGCTGCGGTCATTGTATCCGTCGATGGCATTCCATCCGTTCGCGCCGCCCCCGGCCGTGGCGGCGATCGGGGTCACGGAAAATTCCACATGATGGGGCTGCGTGGGCAGCGGCGCCCGGCCCGGGTTGGGCGACCAGCTGTTTCCCGCCTTCTCTATCGAATCGATCATCGCCGAAGGCAAAATGCCGGCGGCGGTAGGCGGACAGTCAAGCAGGAAGTTGCAATACTTCGGTTCCAGATTGGCGAGGTGCGAGAGGATGTTTGCGGCGGTCATGTACGCGCCGCCCCCGGTCCAGAACCAGGAACCGCTGGCCTGCGTGACGATGGTCTGTTCCTGGTGGGCGGCATCGGTATTCGTCGTAGGGCAATAGATACCCTTCGGTTCCTCATACAGCACGATGTCCTCGTCCCACGGCTGGCCTACTCCGTCATGATCGGCTATGAGGCAATCCGGCTGCAAGCTCTTGACAAAATCGCGTATCTCCTGGTAAGGGATAGTGTTGTGCCCCATCCGCCAGGCCCAGCCGTCGATGTCAAGAATCGGTATCGGTCCGTAGTTGGTCAACAACTCCCGCAACTGCTGTTCGATGAAGGCCTTTTTTTTGTTCCAGAGCGCGGGGTTGTAGCTGGAATAGCCGCCGTCGATCGAATCGTGCACGTCGAACATTGAATAGTAGAGCCCGGGCAGCAGGCCGTCGGCACGGAAGGCGTCGCAGTATGCCTTGACGACATCGACACGCACGGCGCCTTCGTTCATGCAATTATAGGCGGTGGTCGAGGTATTCCACAGGCAAAAACCGTAATGATGCTTTGTCGTCAGGAGTCCGTAGGTCATCTTTGCGGCTTTTGCGGCGTCGGCCCAATTTTTACAGTTCGGCGTATCGACGGGGTTCCATACGCTCGCCGCCGGAGGCGTCGGATTGTTCCAGTAATCGCCGCCGTTGAATGTTTCGATCCCGAAGCAGACGAACATGCCGTAGCGCAGGTTGACGTACGCACGTTGAAGCGAATCGAGCGTCGATTGCGCCGCAACCGCGGTTATGCAGAATGAAACACCGATAGCTCCCATCGAAATGACTCTGCGTAATTGCACCAATGCCCTCCTGATGCGTAAGGAAGCCGATGTATTCCGGCCTGCTCATCGTAATCAATGCCTTTGAAAACGGCAAAATACAGGGGTTTTGGGCGGCGTAAAGCAGCACCACCACGAGAATCGCGCACATCCGGCATTTTCGGGCATATTGATTGATGAAACTGAATTCTTTTTTAAACGATTCTCCCCCTCGCCCTGAAAAATGTCTCAACCGCGCAATCAATTACCGGTGTGAATATACGGCGCCCATTTGCCGGATAAATCGCGTGTCAAGTAAAAATTATTCCCGAGCGTCCCCGCCGCGTTTTTACCTCTGATCACATGGCCCGCAAGGTCGATATATTCAGTAGCTTGATTATTCGGCGAGAGTAAGCTTCTTGATTGTTGAGCAGGCGTCTTTTGAATCACCGCGCTCGTCCCATTCATGGCAACGACCGCCGAATCGCTGAGGATATAGCCGGCGCTATCGCCGAGTGAGACCGTATAACTTCCTGCTTGCGCGGCCTGAAAACTGGTGAGCGTAAGCGCCGCGGTATTCACGCCGGAAGCAGTGCCGTTATTAACAAGGGCCGTATTATTATGAAACCATTGGTATAGCGGGGTAAAATCGGCGGTGGCGACGACGGCCAGCTTCAGGGTGGAACCGAGAGCGACCTTTTGCGATTGTGGCTGCGTGGTTATCGTAAGCTGGGAGATGGTCGCATCAAGTGGCGAAGTCGTCAGCCCGGTATCGACGCCGTTGTAGGTGGTGTTGAAAAAATTAACGCCATGCGCGTGAGCTATTGAAAAATTGTCTTTTTTTGAGCCCGAAAAAGCCGCATATGCAAACGTTATGTCGTGAACAGGCATCTCGGGCAACCCCTGGATGGTAATCGCATCTTGCGTCGAATTCGTCGAGACCAGGTTACGGATAGTGATATTTTCCCAAATGGGAGTAGTGGAGGTAACGGCCTTAGCGGGATCGGTCGTGGAAAAAGTCTCCTCGTAATAGCTGGTAATGAAGACGGGATATTCCACCGAGTCCATGGTAATGTCCGAATAGAGCAGATTTTGAACTAACCCGCCATTGGTGCGATTGGCCTTGAAACGAATGCCATTGGTGGTCCCCTTGAAGACGCAGTGCGACACGGTCAAGCTGTCGAGGCCGTAATTCGTCTGTCCGCCGATGGACAAACCGTGGCCGGTACCGAAAATACAATTGGAAATGGTAAAATCCTTGCAGGCGGCATTGCCGGGTTTAAGGGCGATGTTATCATCCCCCGTAGCGATTGAACAATTCTCGATCAGGTAATTGGTTCCGGCGGGATCAATACCGTCGGTATTAGGGGCATCGGAAGGCGCTGAAATGGTTATGCCGTCGACCGTAACATCTGAACCGATAATCACCAGGTGAAACATCGGTGAATTCGAAAGCGTGACGTCATGGACATATACCGTGTCACAGTTGTCGAGTTTAATTAAATAGGGACGATGTGGCATGGAGCTATTCGTATCAAATTCCGCCCACCAATCCGCGCCCTGCCCGTCAATAGTTCCCTTGCCGCTTATTTCTATATTGTCAGCTTTTTTCGCAGAGATAAAATTAACATAGGCGGATCCGCTGAGCGGATACCTGGAATACGAGATGCATTGCAGCGTAGCACCGCTATCAATTTGATAATTTATGCTGCCGTAAAACGTTATGGGACCGCATTCGTATGGTTTGGCCGCCGCCGGGAATATGACCGTTCCCCCGCCGGCTTTCTTGGCGGCATCGATGGTTGCTTGGATGTCGGCGGTATTATCCGTAACCCCATCGCCCACCGCGCCATAAGCGGTTATAGTAAAAGTCGCATTTGGTATAGCGGGCAGTGGCGGCGCTCCCGCAGAGGCCAAACACAGAAGCCCGATTATTAGAAATGTCACTTTCAAGAAAAGTCTACCAGCACTTTGATCCTTTTTCATAAAAAATGCCCCCCTCACTGAAAATTGTTTTCTTGAAACCGTAGCGCGTTTTTGAGTTTAAAATCTGCATTTTCCTTAATATATAATCTTGTCTGGGATAACCTGTTGGGAAAATGTGGTCATCGATAGCTCTTAATCGGTAGATCCCTGGTTCGAGCCCAGGATGGCGAACCACTGAAAAAGCCTCGAAACCTTTTATTTTGGCCTTCGCATTTCCTCGGGCCTGTCGCTGCCGTAGGTGTATAAAAATCTTACATAGTCTGAAAGGTTTTTATGCACCTTATCGTGTACTTTGTTATAATCCGCTCTTTTTTGCATGCGCCCGATGATCGTTTCCATGGTACGCCTTTTGCGTATTCATAGTACCATAACGATTCTTCGGGGTCAAGTGAAAAATATTTTGTCAAGAAAAATGTCACCCTGAACGGTGCGTAAACCGGGTCCGCTTTTTCGGGACTGTAGTGAAAACTTATCAACCAAATCAGCCGGCTTCCACCCGATCATTCTGTCGTGCGTCCGCGTTTTGTCGGCGGCCATAAATCATGCTGTCAAGCTGAAAAGCAGTGTTCTTGCCTGCTGATTATGACGGATGCCTTCGAACAAAGGAAGTGCGTTCCGTGCGACTGCTTTCCGAAAAACAAATAGCTTCCATGTCAACAATAATACTCCCGAAAACACATGCGGGGGCATTATGATCGGCTACAAAAGCATTATTGCCGTTCTGTCGTTGCTGGCGATACCTATTGGTTGCTCGCAGCAAGTTCATCTGCTGAAATCCGGAGTGGAAAGCTGGAATAAATGACGGGAAGAAAATACAACCGCTATACCTGACCTTGCGGGAGCTCACCTTCATGGAACCCGACTTGATAGCGCCAACCTTCGAGGCGCCGACCTTGAGAGAGCCATCCTCGATTCAGCCAGCCTTTGGGAAGCCCGCCTTAAGCAAGCCGACCTTTGCTGGGCCGACCTGGAGCGAGCCAACCTTTGGGGCGCCGAGCTTCAGGGAACCAACCTTGAGAGGGCCGACCTTCAGGAAGCGAACCTTGAAAGAGCCGACCTTCAGGACGCCGACCTTGAGAATGCCGACCTTGAGAACGCCCGCCTTCAAGGGGTCAACCTTGAGGGCGCCAATTTCGGCAATGCCAGATCCTTTTACAAGGCAAAACTCGATACAAACATCCTTTCCGAAATAAAGACCAAATGGCCTGAAAAACTTGCAACTGTCTGGGATGATACAAAACAAGACTGGGTTATCGATGATACGCTCCTTGAACAAGTCAAGAAACCTGACTGGCATGGGTGGTAAGAGGGAAAAGATCAAGTCATTGGGAAATGCAGTTGATCGGGAGAAATAGAGGGAAAAAGAAAAAATGAATCCGGACGACATTCCGGTTTATGCGCATGTAAAATATAGAAAAGAAAATACGCGGTGATAAAACGGACTTCTTAAGCCAAGATTACGGCAAAAATACCCATTCCGTCTGCGGTTCGTCTGTGTCGATTGTACTTCGATCCGCATGAAATATGCCTTTCCATAAACAAAAGATGCCGATTTCAGGCGCGGGGGCTGGCAAAAGCAAGAATAATCTTCCCTGAAAAAAAACCTTTATTCAAATGTGAACCGATAATTATATTACTATACATCAATAGTGTCCGGTTAATTTTAATAAGACACTACAGACCTATGGGAAAGTCAACAAAATCCATTTCATACAAGGTGCCTTTGTTTATCTGTCCAAATGCAGATGAAGATCGACCGACTATTTTCGTTATGTAAAGTGTCGCGGGTGTCGCCATCACCATGCTTATGCTTTTGAGGAGGGTGTATGCAATGATCAGATCAATCATTGATTGTGTTGAGATAAACTCACGGTGATTTTATAACGGGGTTCTTTAATTTTATAAATATTACGCTGGAGTCATTTTGCTTAAAAATGATATTAAAGCTACCATCTTGTTGGTTATTAGTTGTTCTATTACTTTGTGTGGCCTTCTATTTGTTTGTTTAAATCCAGACCATATATGGGAAACTGTGACAGGTGTTGCAACCGTTTGGCTTGTATTGGTTGCATATACCCAGTTTGGAGATAGTAATAGGACATCACGAGCTACTTTTATACGCCAATTTTCAGATCACTTTTTTTCTGAAAATACTCGTGATATTGTTATGCTTTTAGAACTAGATGCTTTTGAGCTTAAAGAAAAGCCAAAACCAAT
>JBEKOX010000010.1:0-50952 GCA_049521335.1 Chitinispirillaceae bacterium | reverse complement strand
CGGCAGGGACGACGGCGCGTACGTTTTCATCATGCGGACCCCTTCGGCCGAATGCAGGCCCAGCGTCCTGATGGTCGCGTTCGGAAACAGCTCCTCGGTGGTGGCGATGACCGAACTTTCCGGATGTCCAAGCGCCGAATCGGCAACAAGCGCAGTAAAGGTGAAGGGAACATCCTGCCTGAATTCGCATCTCCCCTGCGGCGAACATCGTCCGACCGTCCCCTTCTCGCGGCAATCGGCGTCCTCGAAGCATCCGGGCAACGAGTCGCAGCGCGAACTCTTTTCACCGAGATTCGCGCACTGGTCTTTCGCCAACCGCGCCGCCAGAATCGTTTTCGCGAAGAGGACGTTGTCGATGTACAACGTCGGCGAGGCCGATACGCCGAGCCGCATCGAGCGCCGGTAATGATCGGCAAGCGCCGCATGCCCCTTCTCTTTTGCCCATCGGCCGATCGCCGCGGCATCGAGCCCGAGAGATGCAATGGCGGCCTCGCTTGTCGCCTGCGGCATGCTCCGCCCGGACAGGAAGGCGAGCCATCTATCGGGATACAGGGCCTGCACGGCAAGCCAGGTCATCTCATCGAGCGTCTCGTCGGGGCCATGGAGCGAGGAGAGCGAGTCGTTGCCCGCGCTTCCGATGAACCAGAGGTTCCACTGGATTTCCGGAAACTTTTTGACGAAATCGACGAACTCACGCAGGGCGGCGCACCCGTAGGGACACTCGCCCATGATATACAGATCGTACACGTCCCGCTTCGGCGCGCTCCCGGAATCCGCCATGAGCGCGCGAACCGTCTTGTCAACGCCGCTTTCAGGGCCGATGTCCAGCCAATTGCTCTTCAGGAGAGTTACCGGGCGGCCGGCTTTCGGCCGCTGTACTGTCGCGCACGAAAGTTTCTTCCCCTCATAGCCGAACTGCATGATCAGGGTATTGCCGTGACGCGCCGCCGCGTCCTTCGAAGTCTTGCGGTGGCCATTGACGATGATATCCGCATCGGGAAAGGAGTCGGCGACGGCAAGGGTCGCCTCCTCGCCCAGATGGGAGAGGATGATCCTGCGGTCCGCGACCTTCGCCATTTCGCGCCATATTTTGCGCAGGGACGTGATCGGCGGCAGGATGACGCAGGAGTCGTCGCCGGGAAAAAGCCGTTCCTGGGTGGTAAGTCCGGTGACCGCAAAACGGACGCCGTTTTTAACGATCACCCGGTAGGCGGGGAAAAGCCTTGTTCCGTTGATCGTGCAGTTTGCGGAAACAAGCGGCAGGCCCGACGCCTGGGCAACGCGCGCAAGCCACCGGCCGCCGTATTGCAGATCGTCGTCGCCGACAACCGCCGCGTCATAGCGCATGGCCCCCATTGCGCGGATGGTAACGACGGTTTTCGCTGAATCGGCGGCGCGGCCGCCGGTGTAATCGTCGTAGATGCCCCCGCCGGCAAAGCCACCCGCATCGAGAAGCAGAAGCGGGGCGCTGTCTCGCAGGGAGTTCAGCGCGGCCGCGCGCTCGGCAAGCCCGCCGCCGGGGTTGTTCGGACAGTCGCACGGTTTGAGCATGCCGTGCGTCTCTCCCGAAGCAACAACGGTAATGGTCGCGGAATCAACGCTTGCCGCTCCCCTGCTTGCGGAATCAACGCTCGCCGCTGCACGATTTGCGGAGAACAAGAGCAGCGGTAGCAGTAAGAATTTGAAAATCGGGGGATAGCGCATGAAGGGGAAAAATACGAGATTCGCCCTTGGGGCTGGTGAAAGAAGAGGCATCTTATATATAGAGGAAGCAGCTAAATCGCCGCCGATCGTGGCCTAATTTCTTTTACTAGCCGGTCGTGCAGTCTATCGCTTGCGACATCAAGGTCATACTCCATCTGCAATCCCATCCAGAATTGAGCTGAGTTATGGAAAAATCTCGACAATCGCAAGGCCGTATCCGCCGTAATACTTCGTTTGCCAAGAACAATCTCATTGATTCGCCGCGACGGCACATGCAAGGCCAGTGCAAGCTTGTTCTGAGAAAGATGCATTGGTTTAATGAATTCAGCATCCAGTATTTCGCCGGGATGTATCGGTAAAAGCTTTGTAGATTTCATGATTTACCCCTTATGATAGTCAACTATTTCTACCTTAAAAGCGTCACTGTTGGACCATTCAAAACAGATTCTCCATTGATCATTGATTCGAATGGAATAGCATCCCTCCCGATCACCTTTTAATTTCTCCAGCCTATTCGAAGGCGGAATTTTCAAATCATTCAAGGATAATGAATTGTTCAGCATTTTTAGCTTTCTTAAAGCTATATGCTGGATATCGCCCGGAAGCTTTCGGGAAAATTCTCTCTCAAGGATTTTCGCCGCTTCCCTGTCCTTGAATGTCCTGATCATCTAGATAATATACACCATGTAACGTTTAACGTCAAATGGTATTCTGGTAGATCACATTCGAGAGGACCAAAATGGTTGATATTTGAAGGTATTATAAGAGGGGCAATCTATGCCTTTCTTTCAAAAGATTTTTTCAGGAATAAGGATGACTAAATCGGGATGAATGCGTACCAAGACCTCAGCATCAGCATTAATAATCAATATCTGGTCATATGGAGAATTTGGTAAATTCATGGTTTTTTCATCAATAAGATTTTGAACATTATTTTTAATTGCCCAATCCCAAGTACCATAATTGCATATTTGGGTGAAAGGAATATTGTGATAGATTACTAACCAGCACTTCGACCCGTACTGTTTTTCCAGTTTCTTTTTAAGAACATCATTGAATGATTGCCAAATATTCGGTCTTGGTTCATAATAGTTGCTTGGACGCGCTTTATTTTTGACATCTTCTCCTCTTTTTCTTTCTGGAGTTAAAACTTCGGCAATTTCAACGGAGCAACAAAATGACTCGTCATTATTAAAGCAATGGAAGTCGGCATCAGGAGGATTTCTTGGTTCTGCTTTGATTGGATATTTTTCTCCTGCTAATTTCAATAAATTCACTGCCTGTCCTAAAACCCACCATTCTCTATCAGATTTGTGCTCGTTTTCAGTGAGAAAATCAGCCCAAGGGATAGATTTGATGCGAGTAAGTTCTTCAATAATATCTTTTATCATATAAGTAAAGTTATATAAACTACTAATTCGATTTACCGACAGTCATTTTTAATGCAGTCGGTATCTTTTTAAGGGTCAGTTATTCATCATCAGATATCGAAATACCAATTTTATGGAACTCATCCTTAATATCTTCTGACAAATATTGGATTTCTTTGCCATACGCAATAAAATCAAGAGCTCTGCATATTGATTTTATTTTAGATCCTTTATATACTTCATCACATTTGGCACTAAGTATCGCTGTTGCCATTTTAGTATCCGACAACAATTGTCTTGTACTAATTTCTTTTACGTTGGTATGATCAACATCAAATGCTTCCAAGTGTATTTTCGCCGCCCTTAATATCCTATTGCCTTTTGCTTTTTTCTTCAAGTTTTCATTAATGCGCCATAATATATCAGAATATTTGCTATCCTTTGACATTTTCTTTTCAATACATTCTCTTAACCAATTCTCATATTCTTGACCCAATATAATTACTAATCGGTATAAATAATGAAGATTTATTCCTTTGGGGTTCTCTGCAAGTTCTTTCATAAAATTTGTGATCACAGATGGAGGTAGTTTCTTGAACCAGTATAAACTAGGTGCATAGGCATGGAAAAATGCGTGTCTTGCCAGAAGTCGCATATGATTAGGTGAGACAACTTGTTCTCGTTGCGAATAAATTCCATAATAAATCGCATCATTTAAAACAAATGAGCCTGATTTCCCACTTAGTAATTCATTGGCATGTAAAACCTTGTTTATATCTTTAAAGACATCATCAGATAATTGTTCAATTAATATTAATCCTGAAGCCTCTTCCGGATTTCTTGTTATTCTTATTGTGGGAGCATCTAAAGCTTTGGAATCATTATTATATTGGAGAATTGGTAATCCGAGAGCGGAATCGGATTTTTTCATAGGAATTGGCACTGTAACGTGTACCTCTTTCACACGCCGAACCATTTCAGCTTTAATAAAATCAGTCCTCCTTTGAATTATTCGTTCATAATGTTGTGGGTTTGCAAGGTCGCATTTTGAGCCATGCCTACAATAAACGGCATGTTTGGATATTAAAAAAGAAGTTTTTCCTTTTTCATCCTGATCAACGACATCTTTTATTGTCACATGAGGAGCCAAGTAGCTTGGAGGTGTATGAATAAGTGCAAAGAATTTGTTTCCTATGCTTATAACGCGATAATTAATAATGACTAATCCAGGGTAAATACTACCATTAGACAATTCTATTATCTTTGCCTGATCGACTTCATCCAATACAGGTTTTTCAATGCCTTTCCATTCACCTTGCGGATCAACTCCGCAAATAACAAATCCTCCCTCCGTATTCGCGAATGATATTAAAGCCTTTACAACTCTATATTTAGTTCTCTTGGTTACCCGGGAACCAAGAGGGGCATCTAATTTCCATTCAAGATGCCTTGATTCTGTTTTTTCTTGTTGTAATCTTCTCAGGAGATCCACTTCCTGAGGAAAAGGGTCCTCCATTTTAGCATAACTTGAAATTGATATTAATTTTAAATTCATACCTTTTTACTCTCACTTGTCATTCTCTCACGCCATTTTTTGTCTGCAATTCAATATATGAGTTTCCATTGGATCATCTCTTTATACTCCTTAACAGGACAAAATTCCATAATTTAACAAATACTCTATTTCTATGAAACCGATTCATTATTATAGAATACTCTTCTATGATCCAACGGTCAAATTGAAATGGATTTCGCCCTTCCCGCCGCCCTTTTCTTTCTCCCTTATTTTTTAAACAACCACGATATTACTTCGGCGCTGGTAACTGCATCAACAAATTATTCCCGGCCCCTGAAAGAAATTCCGGTTGCTTGCCATCCCATTTTTGAGCGCAAATTTCGGAGATCTCAAGACGTTTCCACTCAAGAAGGTTGGGGGAAATCGATTGGGCCAACTTATTATTGGCTTCCGCTTCGCCCGCTTTCTGCGCAACCAGCTTTCGCGCATCGGCTTCGGTCTGCCGCAACTGGTTCTCGGCGGTTATGGCATCCTGCACCGCTTTCAGCTTATTATTCAACGCATCGACGATACGAGGGTCCATACGAAGCGCGCCGGTAAAGCCAAACTGGCTGATTGACCCGTATCGCCCGATATCATTATTGATGCGGGCTTTGACATGATTAAGGAACTCTTCCTTTTTAGAGCCGTACAGATCTTCAAGCGCATATTTACTCGCAATCTCGTTAAGAGCGTCGCGGGCGACATTATGAAGATAGCCGTGCAAGAATTGCTGAACATCATCATTCCTGAATTTCACGTAGAAATTGGGGACGGAATCCGGATTTAACGAAAATGAAAGCGAAACATCGCCGGATATCGAGGTTCCCTCCGAAGTGTTAAACGTAATGCTTTCATCAACCGGCTTGCCCTCGGTCGTATCTTTTGTCCAGATCGCGGTGATAATCGAGGTTGGATATGAAAACACTCTTGTGGTAATCGGGTTATACCATACGGCGCCCGTTTGAATCGGATAGCTTTCCACTCCGCGATTGTTTCCATAGTTATTGACCTTGATACCGACATGCCCCGGAGGTACGACTTCACAGCAACCGCCTGCCATCGTGAAAATCACTGACGCGCAGATACATGAAAACGGCCTCCACAAATTCCAGTAAACTTTCATAACGTCGCCCGGCCTTTCTTTTTGATTGTTTATGGTATTAGGTAATAAAATACTCTTCGGGGAAGTAGGTTTTTGGTGAGCGGGTGAGGTCAGGCGAGTTCGGAGGCATGAAAAAACTGCGTATTCCTTTTATACATCGTTCCCGTCTTGAACCCCCTTATTCTTATTCTTGCCGCTGATCCAATCTTCCTTATATTTTATTCAAATCGTACGGTATGCGAGCAGCAGCACATAGTAATTCTCTGGAAATTCTGCCGGTTCAATCCATTCCCTCATCAGAGGAGTCTGCACATGTCCATTAAAGTGTATCTGAACGAAGACGAGATTCCGCGCCAGTGGTACAACCTGGCTGCCGACCTCCCGACCCCGCTCCAGCCGCCGCTGGGGCCCGATGGAAAACCGGTTTCACCGGAGGCGCTGGCGAAAGTCTTTCCAATGCCTATTCTCGAACTGGAGATGAGCCCGCACCGGTGGATAGACATCCCGGATGAGATCATCCAGATCATGTACCGGTGGAGGCCCTCTCCGCTACGCCGCGCCGTGTACCTCGAGAAAGCCCTCGGGACGCCCGCCAAAATTTTCTATAAGGACGAAAGCGTTTCGCCGGCCGGCAGCCACAAGCCGAACAGCGCGGTTCCGCAGGCATGGTACAACAAAAAATTCGGCACGAAGACGCTGACGACCGAAACCGGTGCGGGGCAATGGGGCAGCGCCCTTGCTTTCGCCTGCTCGCTTATGGGACTCAATTGCAAGGTTTTCATGGTCCGCATCAGTTTCGACCAGAAGCCCTTCCGCAAAACCATGATGCAGACCTGGGGCGCGACCTGCATTGCCAGCCCGTCAACGGAAACCGCCGCGGGCCGCTCGTTCTTGGCAAAGGATCCCAATACGCCGGGAAGTCTCGGCATCGCGATCAGCGAGGCGGTGGAAGCAGCGGTCAGCGATCCGACCGGATCCACCAAGTACGCGCTGGGCAGCGTCCTGAATCATGTGCTGCTTCACCAGACCATCATAGGGCTCGAAGCGAAAAAACAGCTCGCGAAGATCGGCATCGCCAATCCCGACGTGGTCATCGGCTGCGCCGGAGGCGGCAGCAACTTCGCCGGCATCGCGTTCCCCTTTGTTTCCGAGAAAATCAACGGTGCAAAGATCGATATCATCCCGGTCGAACCGTCCTCCTGCCCGTCCATGACACGCGGGAAGTTCACGTATGACTTCGGCGACAGCTCCGGTATGACCCCGCTTCTTCCAATGCACACGCTGGGCCATAACTTCCTGCCCTCTCCCATTCACGCCGGAGGGCTTCGCTACCACGGCATGGCGCCGCTGGTCAGCCAGGCGATTGTCGAGGGTCTTCTGGCCCCGCGCGCCGTGGCGCAACTCGAATGCTACCGGGCGGCGCTCCAGTGGGCGCGCACCGAAGGCTTTATCGTTGCACCGGAAACCAGCCATGCGGTTGCGGCCACGATCCAGGAGGCGCTGAAAGCGAAAGAGGAAGGCAAGAAAAAGGTCATTCTCATGAATCTGAGCGGACACGGCCTCATGGACCTTCTCGGCTACCAGAAGTATCTCGCCGGAGAGCTTTCCGATTACCCGCTTCCGCAGGCGGAAATCGACGCGGCCGAGGCGGAACTGAAGGGTTTCCCGCCGGCATCCACCAAGAAAAGCGGCAAGTGGTAAAAAAGCAAGTGGTAAAAAAACGGCAGGGGCGGGAGTTCCCGCCTCTTCCACACTTTCGTTTGCGAGCCGACGCGATGCGCCGGCCCCGGTAGAACGTCACCCTTCCGTTTCGATCTCCTCTTCCACGATATGCGGTTGCAATCCGGCAGTCTCGGTTGAATACTGGGCGGTGCAGTCGGGCTTTGACTTAAGGTATTCGATCACTTCGATGGTTTTCTGTTCATCGAGCACGATGCGCGTCTGCCGGGTCACGCGCCCGTTGAAATTCCAGGATTTCATCACGTCATCGGTCACCGCGAACGCATCGTCAATCGCGACGAAGCGGCGTTCGGACGCCCGCAGGGCCGGGCAGCTTTGTTCGTCGATACAGGAATAATCGGTCCCGTAGCGGATATGCAGTTTCTTTACATCAGCGGTTTTCACGATGAGATAATATCCGGTAATGAAGTACTTGTCGCGATAATCGGCCTTCGTTCCCGCATATTTAGTGAGAAACACCAGGTACCGGATTTTTGATTTGACAAAAGCATTCCTGATCTGGCTCCTGCTGCATGCGTAGAGTCCGTAGGTCCCGGTTTCGTAATTCGGGTCCTGCACGACAACGGACGGCAACTCCTCCGGCACTTCCCGTATCGGAAGCTCGGAGATCGGATCGCTCCCGTAAAACACCACCATGGCGCTCGCGGAGGATCGGTAATCCTGCCATTGCGGAACTTCTGGTGAAACCTTCATGAGTTCGTCACCGCGCATACTGTTCTCCCTGTCTATTGATGGCCGTAAAAAATCTTTCAGGAATTGCCATGGTTCGAGCCCCGCCTACGGTAATGTGAATATGAAGGGGCTTCCCCTCACCATTCCGTGCGGAAAAACATAAGCCCGTATTTTGTTAAAATACGGGCTTATGTCACGGCCTGCTGAGTGTATTGTAAAATACTTCGCCTCAATTGGTAAAGCAAGAGTTACCGCAGGGAAACATGTCCGCGCGAGATCCGCCCCGTCCGGTCAGCGGATGAACATGGCATCGCCATAGCTGAAAAAACGGTACCGTGCGGCAACGGCCGCGGCATAAGCGGCGAGAACGGACTCCCGGCCGGCGAAAGCGGAAACGAGCATGATAAGCGTCGATTGCGGAAGATGAAAATTGGTAATGAGGCCATCGATCGTTCTGAATACATAGGGGGGAAGAATTTTTAAACGGGTGCGCCCCCTCGATGCGCGGAGTTCCCCCTCCACGGCCGCACAATGCTCAAGCGCCCGAACCACGGTTGTGCCGACGGCGATGACGCTGCCCCCTTCCTTTTTTGTCCGCACCACCGCCTCGACCGTATCGGAGGGAAGCATATACTCCTCCTCGTGCATGCGATGCTGGGCCGGATCGGAAACCTTTACCGGAAGGAATGTGCCGGGTCCGACGTGCAGGGTCAGGAAAGCGCACCGGACCCCTCGTTCCCGAAGCGCCGCCAGCAACCGATCGGTAAAGTGAAGTCCCGCGGTCGGCGCGGCGATGGCGCCGCGATGGCGGGCATAAACGGTTTGATAAGCTTCATGGTCATCACTCCCTGCCTGACGCCTGATATACGGCGGGAGCGGCATATCGCCGCAACGTTCGATGAGTTCAGCAAGGGAACCGAATCCGCTCCCGGCCGAAAGACGGATAATCCGTTCGCCCATTTCCCCGCTGCCGGTAACGCGCAACTCCCCGACGAGGAGATCCTTTTCCACGATTACCGTCGAACCCGGTAAAAGCCGGCGTCCCGGTTTCACCAGCGCTTTCCACGTAAGAGCATCGATCGCTTCCATAAACAGCAACTCAGCCTTGCCCCCGCCTGGCCTGCGGCAGAAAACCCGTGCCGGCAGCACCCGGGTGTCGTTTAAAACCAGCAGATCATTCGGCCGCAGGAGGGTTACAAGGTCGGAAAAGGCATGGTGCTCAAATGCGCCGGTGGCGCGGTCAATGACCATAAGTCTGCACGCGTCGCGGTCCTTGAGCGGATTCTGGGCAATGAGTTCTTGCGGGAGAAGAAAATCAAAATCCTCGGTACGCATGTAAAGGCGACTTTCAGAGATTGCCCGCCGGTATTTGCGGAAACAGACGGAACGTTTTCGGCGGCAGGCGGCATAATTATCATGGAAATCCGCCGCCCTTGATCAGGAGCTACTCATTTTCCTGCCGGGGAGGATTCCGTTCCCACGGGAGCTTTGAAACATCAAAATAGAAGATGAGCTTCTTCTGAGAAGAAATCAGCTGTATCTCGATAACATCGTAGACGCGCTTCTCTTCGCGAAACATGGTCTGACCATGCACCTGCCACGCCTTGTCCTTTTCGCCGAATATCTTGCTCAGGAAATAGTATTCGGCTTCGACGCCTTCGCTCTGTCGAGGGGCGCCCCTGATAATTATAGCGGTCTCTTTCGTTTCTCCATTCCCTCCGGAGTAAAGAATTTCAGAACCGAGGGAAGATCGGTAGCGAGACGGCATTTGATGACTTGCACAGGCGATCAGGAGCATCAAGGGCAGAAGCACCGGAATTCGGGTTTTCATGAACACCTCCTCGGGAAAGAATGGCAACGGCTTACGATTCGAGAAAATAATTGCATGCGATGCGTAATACAAATCCGGCCCGAATATCGCGATCATTTTTGTTTTACATTTTTATGCGCATAAATTATCTTATTCTCATTACCGGATGTCTTTATGACATCTATATTATTCATTTTTCAAAAGAGGTTTGCTGTATGCCAACAGGTGTTGTCAAGTGGTTCAACGAGGCCAAAGGGTACGGGTTCATCTCACCGGACGACGGGTCTCGAGATGTCTTCGTCCATTTTTCCGCAATCCAGTCCTCCGGGTTCAGAAAATTGGAAGAAGGTCAAAAGGTGCAGTTCGAAGTTGTTGATGGCGCGAAAGGTCCGAATGCACAGAATGTGACGCCACTGTAAATTCTTCGATTATACGCACGCACCGGGCCTGTGATACCATCGCAGGCCTTTTTTATCTCCCCCCGGCAAATAACGGCTCGGTCAGATGCCGATTTTCCACAATGTCTGCCCGATCGCATTGATCAAGCCAATCAAGGTCGGATGGGAAATTTCGAATCGCCGGGCGGAAAGCTTCATCGCGCCGAGAGACATCTCAAGAAGTTCGGGATTCTTTTCGGCGCGCGTTGCTTCGCGGATTGACGTTTCGGCGAACGCGGCGATACTGTGAGCATCTTCGCTATGAGTTTCGGCAAGCGCGGCAACTTCTTTTTTAAGATCCGCCACGAGTGACAGAAGGTCGTCCCGTTTTTCCGCGCTCAACCCCTCGTTTGTTTTAAGGCATTCTTCAATGCGGGAGATCGTTTCTTTTATCATCAGATTCGGCATAGTCATAAAATACTCTCCGGCAAAAAAAACTATTGCAGGCCTATTATTTACACGCCGTTGACCTCGCCATGGCGCCTTTGGGGTACAATGGGTAATGTCAGCGCCTTTGCAATTTCTTATACTTCACCCGTTGCGGCTGGTCGGCGCTGGTGCCGAGCCGCCGGTGCCGTGCTTCTTCATAGTCGGCGAAATTACCCTCGTGCCATATCACCACGCTCTCGCCCTCAAAGGCCAGGATGTGCGTCGCGATACGATCGAGAAACCACCGGTCATGGCTGACCACCACTGCGCATCCGGAAAAATCGAGAATTGCCTGTTCGAGCGACTGGAGCGTCTCCACATCAAGATCGTTGGTCGGTTCGTCAAGGAGCAGTACGTTGCTGCTTCGCTGTAAAAGCTTGGCGAGATGCACCCGGTTCCGCTCGCCGCCGGAGAGTTCGCCGACGAGGCGCTGCTGGTCCTGTCCGGAAAAATTAAACTTGCCCACATATGCCCGTGAGTTCATGACAAGCTTCCCCAGCAGGATCGAATCGGCTCCGCCCGTTATCTCCTCGAACACCGTTTTTGAATTGTCCAGCGCGTCGCGGGTCTGATCGACGTAGCTGAGATCAACGGTCTCACCGATTGTCAGCGTGCCGCCGTCGGGCTGCTCCTTGCCCATGATGAGCCGCAGAAGCGTCGTCTTCCCGGCGCCGTTGCCGCCGATGACGCCTACGATGCCGGCACGGGGAAGATTGAAATTCAGGTTTTCGAACAGGAGATTGTCCCCGTAGGCCTTGGTCAGGTTTTCGGCACGGATCACCACCTCTCCCAGCCGTTGTCCTTCCGGAATGATGATGCTGGCGGTCGTGATCCGGTCGGCGGTTTCGAGGTTTCGCAGTTCTTCGTAGGCATTGAGACGCGCTTTGCCTTTTGCCTGCCGCGCCTTCTGCGAAGTATGCACCCATTCGAGTTCCTTCTTCAGCCGGCGTTGACGAATCGACTCCTCTTTCTCCTCCTGCGAGAGACGCACCATCTTCTGGTCAAGCCATGAGCTGTAGTTCCCCTTCCAGGGAATGCCGCGGCTGCGGTCGATTTCAAGGATCCATTCCACCACGTTATCGAGAAAATAGCGATCGTGCGTCACCAGGATCACAGATCCCGCATATTCGCGCAGGTGCCGTTCGAGCCAGGCGACCGATTCCGCATCGAGATGGTTGGTCGGCTCATCGAGGAGCAGAAGGTCCGGTTTCTCGAGAAGCAGCTTGCAGAGCGCGACACGGCGCCGTTCGCCGCCGGAGAGCTCTGCGGTCGGGGCATCGCCTGGCGGCAGCCGCAGGGCGTCCATTGCTATCGCAAGATGGCGGTCAAGTTCCCAGGCATCGATGGTATCGATTTGATCCTGCAGTTTCGCCTGCCGTTCCAGGAGTTTTTCCATCTCGGCATCGGACATCGCCTCGCCGAATTTCGCCGAGACCTGTTCGAACTCATCGAGCAGCTTGCGGGTGGCGGAGACCGCGAGTTCTACATTGCCCTTTACATCAAGTGAGTCATCGAGCCGGGGCTCCTGCGAAAGGTAGCCGACAGTGCGTCCCTGTTCGATCCACGCCTCACCCTCGAATTCAGTATCGATTCCCCCCATGATTTTCATGAGCGTGCTCTTGCCAGAACCATTTGCGCCGATGATCCCGATCTTTGCGCCATAGTAAAACGAGAGTGAAACTTCCTTCAGAACGGTTTTCTGCGGCGGGTACACTTTATTGAGGCGCGACATATAATAAACAAATTTTTCAGCCATTGCAGGGGTCCCTGGTTAAACGTGACCGGGAAAAATAGATAACAGAACAGGAAGCGTCAACAGCAGGATAGGGAAAATAAATCGCCCCCGGGCCCGGCCTGCTTTGCCATGTAATATCCGGGGGCGAATCGTTGCTACGCAATTAAGTCGCAGAAAACTGCTATTACATCATGCCCATGCCGCCCATACCACCCATACCACCCATACCGCCCATGCCATCCATGCCACCACCACCCATGCCGCCCCCGCCGCCCGGAAGTTCTTTCTCTTCCTTCGGGAGATCGGAGACGACGCACTCGGTAGTCAGGATGAGACCGGCGATGCTCGCGGCGTTTTCAAGCGCAGATCGGGTCACTTTGGTAGGATCGATAATGCCGCTCTGCAACATATCCTCGTACTTGTTGGTATACGCGTTAAAGCCGAACGCGCCTTTGTTTTTCTTCACTTCATTGCATACCACCGACGGCTCCATGCCCGCATTGGCCACGATCATGCGCAAGGGCTCTTCGATCGCGCGCCGGATAATATCGGTCCCGGTCTTCTCATCCCCGGTAAGCGACAAGGCATCGAGCGCCTTGGCTGCGCGGATAAACGCAACTCCGCCTCCCGCCACGATACCCTCTTCAACGGCGGCGCGGGTAGCATGCAGGGCATCTTCGACACGCGCTTTTTTTTCCTTCATTTCGGTTTCGGTCGCCGCGCCGATGTTGATTACCGCAACGCCGCCCGCGAGTTTCGCGAGCCGTTCCTGCAGTTTTTCCCGGTCGTAGTCCGACGTGGTTTCATCGATCTGTTTGCGGATCTGGTTGACGCGCCCCTTAATGTCGGCGGGCAATCCGGCGCCTTCAATGATGGTTGTATTTTCTTTGTCAATAACGACGCGCTTTGCCTTGCCGAGTGAATCGATCGTCGTGTTTTCAAGTTTGAAACCCGCATCCTCGGAGATCACGAGGCCGCCGGTCAACACCGCGATGTCGTCGAGCATGGCCTTGCGCCGATCGCCGAAGCCCGGAGCCTTGACTGCAGCGACTTTGAGCGTGCCGCGAAGCTTATTGACCACCAGCGTCGCCAGAGCCTCCCCCTCGACCTCTTCGGCAACAATGAGAAAATTCTTCCCCATTTGCGCAACTTTTTCAAGCAGGGGAAGAAGGTCTTTCATGGTGCTGATTTTCTTATCGTAGATCAGTATGAATGGATCGTCCAGCAGACACTCCATGGTATTCTGGTTGGTAACGAAATAGGGGGAGATATACCCGCGATCGAACTGCATGCCCTCCACGACTTCAAGACTCGTATCGATGCTCTTGGCCTCTTCGACCGTGATGACGCCGTCTTTGCCGACCTTCTCCATGGCATCGGCGATAAGCGCACCGATCGTCTCGTCGTTGTTCGCGGAAATAGCGCCGACCTGAGCAATCTCTTTTTTCCCTGCAATGGGCTTGGAATCTTTCTTAAGTTGCGCGATAATCGCCGCGACGGATTTTTCGATGCCCCGTTTGAGGGCCATCGCATCGGCGCCCGCGGTCACGTTCTTGATGCCGAGACGAGCGATGATCTGGGCCAGCACCGTTGCGGTGGTAGTCCCGTCGCCGGCGACATCGGAGGTCTTTGATGCGACTTCTTTCATCATCTGCGCGCCGAGATTCTCGAACTTATCCTCGAGTTCGATCTCCTTGGCAACCGATACGCCGTCCTTGGTGACCGTCGGCGAACCGTAGCTCTTATCAAGGACAACGTTTCTTCCCCGCGGCCCCAGCGTCACCCGTACCGCGTTGGCCATGATGTCCACGCCGCGCAGAAGTTTATCCCGCGCGACGACATCGAATGCAAGTTGTTTCCCTGCCATAGTTTCAGTCTCCTGTCTTTATTTGTTAGTAGTTAAAGTCTTCCATTCATCCGCCTCAGGACACATCTGCCATTAAATCACCGCCAGCACATCGCTTTCGCGCATGATGGTATACTCATTCCCCTCGAAGGTCACTTCGGTGCCGGAGTACTTTCCATAGAGTACCTTATCGCCGATTTTCAAGGACAGCGCGACAATTTTGCCGGAATCATCAAACTTACCCGGCCCCACGGCGATCACTTCACCCTTTTGCGGTTTTTCCTTGGCGCTGTCAGGGATGATGATGCCCCCCGAAGTTTTAGTTTCGGCCTCAAGCGGCCGGATAATGACGCGGTCTGCCAACGGTTTTACCTTCATGCTACTCCTCCTTTATGCTGAGTTCACTTCATCGTTTCAAGGGCCTGCACGCGCGAATCACGGGCACGGTCATAAAACCCCATTCAAATCGAGCGCCAAAAAAATATTTTCGAAAGAAATCGTGAGTCAAGTTTTTGTGCAGTGCTCCCATGGTCCTTCACCGCTATATAATAAAACAGGCGATATCGGCGCTTCCTTCGGGGGTGCGCGGCGATAACGAGCCCCCGCTGCAGGGAATACGCACAGGATAACCCTTGACCTCCTCCAGATCAGGCGGAAGTCTCCTTGTTCGGGCGGCACGCCCGGAAGAGATTTTTCCTTAGCATTTCCTCTGCAACATATAGTATCATTTATAGTTAGAAAAAAGGCGTGATTTTGTTTTTCAATCAATGTATCTTAAATACAGAATATAATCCGGCATACCGCACCGTTGCAGCAGCTTCGGCGAGGAACACGAAGGAAGCCTGGATACCATGAAAAACATCACGAAAAAAGATCTGGTCGAACAGATCGCCGAGCGGAAACGGACCGGCCTCACGCGTGTTGACACGAAAATAATCGTCGAATGTTTCCTCGATTCGATTTCCAAAGCTTTGCAAGACGGCATGAATATTGAAATCCGCAAATTCGGCCGGTTTAAAACGAAGAAAAAGAATGCTCGCCGTGCGCGAAATCCCCGGACCAACGAGTATATCGATGTGACGGCCGGCTACAAGCCGGTCTTCGAGGCTTCGAAGGAGTTGCGGAAGAGGATCAACGATGCGGTCGGCCTCAAACCCACAAACTCCGTTATCGCCCCCTAATCTAAATTATAGGGGACCAAGAACGGCGTCGCCCTTCACTATTACTCTAATTCTCCAGCGCTTCCGATCGTTTTGTCGCGGCAACCACTGCCCTGATCACTGCATCTTTGACAGCATGGCGTTCCAGCGCCATGAGGCCGTGCGCCGTGGTTCCTCCCGGTGTCATCACCTTTCCTATCAGATCGGTTAAACTTTCCCGGGAAACCGCCGCCATTTCCGCCGAGCCGATAACGGTCTGCAAGACGCACTCCCGGGCGACGTCGGCCGGCAATCCGGCCATGATGCCGGCTTCGATGAGCGACTCTAGAAAGTAAAAGACATAGGCGGGCCCGCTCCCCGAAAGGCCGGTGATCGCATTCATGGATTTCTCCTGGACCAAAAGCGCCTTACCGCAAGCGCCGAAGATCGCGGCGGCCAGCGCGGCGTCCCCGGAAGTCGCATTTGCACTGAGCGCATAGGCGCTCATGGCCTTGCCGATCAGGGCCGGCGTATTCGGCATGACGCGACAGATCCTCGCCCCTTCAGGCAGAAGCTTCTGCAGGGAGGCGATGGTTTTGCCCGCGGCGATGGAAATCCACAACGGCCCAATGACCTGCACGCCGACGTCCGCCGATATTCCCGTAAGCGCCGTGGTAAGGTCGAACGGCTTCACCGCAACGACTACCGCATCGGGCGCGCTCCCTCCGGCGAACCATTCGGCTGGCGCTTTCACCATCACCGCCGCATCAAGATTTTGCAACGCTTCGCTTTTTGCATCCCAGGCGAATAGTTCAATCCCCTCTCCGTACGCCTTGCGCACCCCGGCAAGGATCGCTTTACCCATATTGCCCGTTCCCAGCATCGCCAGTTTCATGATTAAGATCCCCGCTATCAGGTCAACTCTTCATTGCACTAAGAAATTCCTGGTTGGTTTTTGTGCTCGATATCTTCTCGTTGAGGAATTCCATCATTTCGATCGGCGTCATGGTAGCGAGGAATTTTCGCAGGATCCACATGCGGTTGAGCTCCTCTTCTGTGAGCAGCAGTTCTTCCTTTCGGGTGCCGGATCGCATGAGATCGATAGCGGGATACACGCGCCGATCGGCTATTTTCCGGTCGAGCACAAGCTCCATGTTGCCGGTTCCCTTGAATTCCTCGAAAATCACCTCATCCATGCGACTGCCGGTTTCGATGAGAGCGGTGGCGATGATCGTGAGGGAGCCGCCGTTGTCAATGTTACGCGCTGCGCCGAAGAAACGCTTCGGTTTGTAAAGTGCCTGCGAATCGACGCCGCCGGAGAGGATCCTGCCCGAATGAGGGGCCACGGTATTATGGGCGCGGGCAAGCCGAGTTATGCTGTCGAGCAGAATCACCACATCGCGGTTATGCTCGACCAGGCGCTTGGCGCGCTCGATCGCCATCTCCGCAACCACCACATGGCGTTCAGCTGGTTCATCGAAGGTCGAACTGATCACTTCGGCTTTTACCGAACGCTGCATATCGGTCACCTCTTCGGGCCGTTCGTCGATGAGCAGCACGATGAGAAATACTTCCGGGTGATTATGCAGGATTGCATTGGCGATGGTTTTCAGGAGCACGGTTTTTCCGGTACGGGGCGGGGCGACAATGAGCCCGCGCTGTCCCTTGCCGATCGGCGTCATCAGGTTCATGATGCGCGTCGCGACATCCTTGGGGTTGTATTCGAGATTGAAGCGGACATCCGGGAACAGGGGAACAAGATCATCGAAATTGATCTTTTTCTTACACTCTTCCGGATCCTCGTAGTTGATCATCTCAACGCGAAGCAGGGCGAAGTAACGCTCGGAGTCCTTCGGCGGCCGCACCTGGCCCGAAACTGAATCGCCGGTTTTCAGATAGAATCGCTTGATCTGCGACGGCGACACGTAGATATCGTCCGGTCCGCTCAGGTAGCTGTTGCTGGGCGAGCGGAGAAAGCCGAATCCGTCGGGCATGATCTCAAGAACGCCTTCGGCGAACATCTGTCCGCTCTGCGCCGCCTGGGACTGAAGAATCTGAAAAATCAACTCCTGACGGCGGAGGCTGCGGTGCTCGCCGATATTCTGGCCGGCGGCAAGGTCATTGAGTTCCGACATCGACATCGCTTTGAGTTCAACTACATTCATGCGTGAATCACCTCTTATTAAAGAAAGGAATGAAACGCACCTGACTTCCTGCCGGATAGCCCGTGCGATAGAGTGAGAGTGTATGTTTATTTGTTATTGAAGAGCCGCGGATTTTTATTCGTTCGTACCTTTTGTTTCTGGTGCTTCAGCCGATCATGCGGTGAAAATCTTCTGAAGAGAACTCTTGATTTTTAAGCGTGTTGCTTCCCGTAGCGGAAAAACCTTTCCGAACATCCACGCGTCAACGCACTGGTTTTTATTTCAAGAATCTATTGCGACTGCCGGAGTTATCTCGTGAATGAACGCAGATGGGAGATTCGCGCAAAAGATTCAAACCCGAATGAACCTTCTGGCTTTTATATAAATATGCTGTTTTCCAAGAGAAATGTCAATAGTTTAATTTAATGCCGCCGATAGCGATTAATTTTAAAAAAACAGGGCATTTCGGCTTAGCCGTCGCACCCGAATAACTCTTTTCATCACTCCACTCTTACTACAAGTCCTTTAAGGTACTCTCCCTCCGAATGCGCCATGTTGACCGGATGATCGGGCCCGGCCGTGAGGATATGCAGGAGCTGCACGTTCCTGCCGCTGTCGGAAGCCGCGGCAAAGACAATCTGCCGGAAGAGGCGGCTGTCAACCGCGCCCGAACAGGAGAAGGTGAAGACGATGCCGCCCCCAGCGACCTTCTTCATGGCAAGGAGATTGACATCCTTGTAGCCCCGGGCTGCCTTCGCCACCTCGGAAGGGTGGCGGGCGAACGTCGGGGGATCGAGTACGATAAGGTCGTTGCCTTCACCGCTTTCGCGCAAATAGGTGAAAATATCGGCGCAAACGGTATTCGCACGAGTTGCATCGTACCCGTTTCGAGCGAAATTCTTTTCAGCGGCATTCACGGCCTGTTTTGAACTATCGACCGCAATGACCGAAGCGGCGCCGCCGGCAAGCGCGTTGAGGCCGAATGCGCCGCTATAGGAGAAACAGTCGAGGCATCGCCGCTTTGCGGCATAATCGCGCACAAGCAGGCGATTCTCGCGCTGGTCGAAGTAGTAGCCGGTCTTCTGGCCGTGCGACAGATCGACGCCGATGACAATCCCGTTCTCCCGTATGACCAGTTCGCCGGGCAGGCTTCCCCGGATGCACCCCTCGCGCGGCTCCAACCCCTCCCGCAACCGCGCCTCGGTATCAGAGCGCTCGACAATGAATGCGGGAGCGAGGCGGGCACAGAGTGCCCCGATGATATCTTCACGAATGCGTTCCACGCCCCAGGTCAGGATCTGCACGCACAGTCCTTTTCCATAGCGGTCCACGATGAGCCCGGGCAGGAAATCTCCCTCCGAATTGATGAGCCGGTACGAATCGGTCTGGGCCGGCGGCCCTTCCAGGCCGGCGGATTTCGATCGGGCGGCTAACGCTCGATCGATCCTCGACCGTAGATGCGCAGCTGTAAATGGGGTATCGCCCCGCGTAAGCATGCGTACGGTGATTGAGGATTTTGCATTGTAATACCCGTGGCCGAGTATCGCGCCCGATGCGCCGACAACGCGGCACGGCTCGCCCGATGCCCCCCCGCCCTCGATGCGCTGCACGGCGCCGGAGAAAATCCACGGGTGCCCGTTTCTGACCGGTTTATCCCGGCCTTCCTTCAAATGGATGTTCAGCATAGATAGCCGATCGTACTACAGAAACAGCTTCTTAACGCCGTTTCCGATAAAGAAAAATGCAAAGACCCTCAGGAAAGCGGCGCAGAAGCCCGCAACGACGCGGTAAATCCTATCCGTAAAAAACGCTCTTCCCCGCTCAATCGAAAAGGACACCAGCGAATACCAACCGAGATCCGCCATGATATGGCCGATGAAAAAAACAACGACGCCTGCCGCGCCCCACCGCCCTGCCTGCAAGACCCACGCGAGCCCGACAGTGGCCCACCAGACACTCCAGTAGGGATTTGCCATACTTATAAGAATTCCAGAGATCACCAGACGGCTCCGCGGGGACTCCCTTTGGAGTCTCACTCCAATCGCAAGCGTCGGGAGCGACCGGAACATGCCGAAAGAGAACCACAAAAGGATGGCGGCGCCGGCGAGGCTGATCACGCCGGTTACACGCTTATCAGTGAGAAACGGGGCAAGGCCGAGAAAGAGCGCGCAGACCAGGGCAATTTCAAGAATCGCATAACCTGCGATAAGAAGCGGTCCGGCGCGGAAACCATGGCGCGAGCTTTCAGCAATGGTTGCGGTCAGAAGCGGTCCGGGCATGAGAGCGCCGGAGAGCGCAACAATGAATGAGGCGAGGAAAATACCGGACAAGGAAGCCATGCGGTCTAAAATATTTCATGAAGATCAGCCGCGAGATACGATTATCGCGCAGGAACACCCGTGTCCTGCAACTCCTTTTTTTTAATTTGGGCAGCCAACCTTTTTTTCCGGCGCTCGTGCACGAAGGTCAGGATAAGAAACGAGAAGGCAAAGGTGACGATCGAACTTACCACTGCAAAAACGCTGCAGCCAATCAGCCATTGGACGAATCCATCCAGAAGCTTCTGGTGGTTGGAAACATGCGTCACCCGGTTAATCATCTCGGGGGTAAAGAGGTGCTTCGTCAGATGAAACAGATTATTGACGATGTGATCGAACAAGTGATCTGGCAAGAAATTGCGAAGGTCGTCAACCAGCCTGCTCGCTGTTTCCAGGGAAACCACGAGTTTACCGGTAAAAATTCCGCCGGCAAGCCAGATGGGAACGAACGGCAGGATGGTCGTGCTCGCGGCGAGGACCGCCAGGACCCGGTTGAGCCGCAGCAGGAAGGCAAGGGCGATGACGATCGGGGTATGCAGACCGTAAAGCGGGCAAAAACCGACGAGGATGCCCAGTCCAAGCGACAACGCCGCGCCCAGCGGCGACGAGTTGGTATGCAGCTCATGCAGCGTGGCCGCTTTCAGTTTAAACAGTATGGGTTGAATTCGCAACGGCATGTCCGCCTATCGCCTCGTTTCAGGGTTAAGGAATGATACCGCACTTATGCACGGCGAGAAGCGCATCTGCGTTCGTCGATTATCCTTGCATTCCTGCGCCATGCGCCCCGCATCGATTGAATGGTCGAGACATTGGAGATAAGGATCGGAAAACTGACCCGCGCGGCGTTTCGCACATGGTTGGCGATCCGTTCCACCGCAGAAGGCTGGGCGGCGACATGGATGTTGACGCGATCGCCGGAATTGTCGCCATCGATGGTAATGATATAATCGCCGATCTCATCCATTTCGTCAAGAGCGTTCGTGACGACCAGCGGAAAGATCGACTGGCCGCTTATTTTCAGCATCTCGTCCGTCCGCCCGAGGATGGGACCGATCCGTGCGGAGTTGCGACCGCAAGCGCAGGCGCCTTTAACCCTGAACGTGATGTCTCCGGTTCGGTATCGGACAAGAGGCATTCCCTCGGTGCCAAACGTTGTTGCCACGAGTTCGCCAGGCGTGTTGTCGGGCACGGGACTTCCATTTTCGTCGACGATCTCGGCATACAGAAGCTCTGGATGCGTATGCCCGCCCGATCGTTCCTCGCAATCGGCAAATGAACCTGCCAGTTCGGTAATCGCATAGGAACCGAACACCTTCGCGTCCCAGGCCTCCTCAAGCTTTTTCCCCGGGGGATTCATCGACATATCGGAATTTCTGAGGTTCTCCCCCACGCAGACGATTTTCATCACGCCGCTTTCGCCGGACCGGAAACCGTTTTTCACAAGGTCAATCGTCATCCTGCGCAGAAATGAAGGCGCGCCGAGCAGCACCGTTGGCCGGAACGATTCGAGGTACTGACGGCACAACTGGTGCGACGGCAACCCTGCCCGGCCAATGGTGGCATGCAAAAGCGTAAGTCCGCGATAGTAGCCAAGGCCGGGAAGCGACATGCCGTCCATATTTACCATAAGCAGCACCCGGTCGTCCGCCGATATCCCCATCGCACTGAACGAGAGCGCCTCGCTGAACGCAAGACGGTCGAGGTCGCTGCCCGTAAGCCCGATGAAGATCGGTTTCCCCGTTGTCCCGGACGTTGCGACGGTCTCGACAATCGCCAGAGGAGCTGCGGCAACGGTTGCGGTCGCGCAGGCCAGCACTGCCCGGTCGGTCCGGGGCAGATGAAGGATATCGTCAAGCGTCTGCAGATCCTCTGGTGCGACATCGCGCAGGGTTTCCCGGTAGTAGGGCGAGGATTCCTTAACGTACTGTATATGGTTTCGCAGGGCACGGATGGTTTTCGCGGCGATTTCATCGGCCGAAAGAAATTCCCACGAAAGCCCCGGATTGAAGTTCAATGTTTGTTCCTCCATGGAAAATTGCCAGATAAATCAAGTATTCAAAATAGTATAAAAACCAGAAAAAACCAACTGGCTTGCCCGCCGCATCCGCGTCCGGTTACCGCGCGACCGATTCCTTCCAGCGCGGCAATTCCTTGAGGCTCACCACTTGCTGGTGCGATATGATAAGGTGGTCGAGAAGCGGAATCTCAAGCAACTTGCAGATGGCAAACAGTCGTTCCGTAAGCTCCCAATCCGCCTCAGAGGGCGTTATTCCCCCACCGGGATGGTTGTGGGCCACGATAATCGAGGTGGCGCTATAGCGCAGGGCGCGATTCATGATGCGGCGAGGGAAAACCGCACACTGGTTGACCGTACCTTCAGCAAGAATTTCGGTCTCGATGATGTCATTGCGGTTGCCGAGAAAGATCGCGGCGACATACTCGTCACGCCGGTAACCGAAAGTTGCCCGAAGGTACTCTTCCACGTCACGCCAGTGGGAGATAACATTTTTCCGCTGGTACTTCTCCTTGAGGCAGTAGGACATGATTTCGCGGATAAAGGCGATGTGGGAGGCAGAATGGGGGCCGATACCCTTCACCTCGGCAAGCTCATGAGCCGGGGCGTTTAAAACCGCGCTCAGGCTGCGATAGCGTCTCACCAGTTCTCTCGCCAAGGGCTTGGTATCACGCCGGGGAATGGTAAACGTGAGAAGAAGCTCCACGATCTCATGGAGGTGCAGGCTGGCGAGCCCGCTGCCGACAAATCGGTCGAGCAATCGCGCTCGATGTCCGGCGGCTTTCTCTGAAGTGTTCTCCTCCCTCTCCATCATTTTTTTTCGTCTCTTCCCAGGTTATTGGTTGCTTCGTGACACGGTTGAGGTACTCCATTATACGGTAGGAATATAAAATAGCCCGATGACTATAAGAAAATATTTTACCTGATTTTGACGTTCCCGCTTTATAAACTCTGTGGAGGAGCACCGCTTTGCATTTCTCTCTGATAAAACTGCACAAGCTTGTGGTGCGGTCCCCCTCTCCATAGAGACCATCTTTGCAGCTTTATTTTTCGATAACAGGGGTTTCCCTTTTTACCGGAAAATAGCCAATTCAGCCGCGAGATGCAGCAGATTTTTACTATTATCAATGTCTATCCATGAAGAGGCTTTCGTCGGTTCGGGAAGCATCCGTTCTTGAAGCCGCATTCTGCCCTTTGTTATAGCTGTGTTGAGATCGGGGCGGCCGGCTAGGATGCGGCGAAGCCGCGTCTGAAAGGGAGCATGCACCCACAAGCAGACATCGAACAGAGATTCAAGGTGCCACAGCGGCAGGAGCGCCGCATCAAGGATGACGAGCCGGTTATGGCTTTCCGAAATACGTTTTTCGAGGATTTTGACGAGCGGTGGATGAACGATCATGTTGAGCCGTAACAGGGTCGCTTCCGAAGCGAATGCAGCTTGGCCGAGAAGATCGAACCGGATCTCCCTTCGCTCGACCACCCCTGTGCCGAAGGCTTCCACCAGGCGGTTCCTAATCCGGGGACTCTCCTGCATGAGCGACTTGGCTTCACGATCTGCATTAATAACCGCGCCTGCATGGTGTGCGAGAAGGCGGGCCACGGTCGATTTCCCGGCCCCCATATATCCCGCAATCCCGATGCGTCTATGTGTCATGGAATTGACAAAAGGAATTACTTTTCGTGATGGGAATGCGGTTTCCCGAGACATTGTGCTCCATTGTGTCGACAAAATGTCGAACGAGGAAGATTCCCCCCGCCTGAATCCTTTTCTAACTTTTCCAGCAGGATCGGACTCTGGAACCGGGGGTAACTATGCCGAGACCTTTAAGTGCAAAATAGCAATTGTTCAGGAAGTAGTCAAGCTCGAAGGGTAATCAATCCGATCACTTTATTATTGATTTATTATTTTTAATCTACGCCATCGCTCGCGGAGGAATCCAAAGGATGCCGATGCAAGTGCAAATATTATTATAGCTCTATACAACCGTCATCAAAGGAAATGCTCATGAAGGTTCTCGCCATTAGCGGCAGCGGCCGCAAAGACGGCAACACCGTGCTTCTCATCAACCATATTTTCGATGAACTTCACCATGAGGGCATTGAAACCGAGTTGATCCAACTCGCAGGGCACCTGATCCGTGGCTGCACTGTATGCAACCTGTGTATTAAGCGCAAGGATCGGCGCTGCGCCATCGGGAACGATCCTGTCAATGACTGCATCGAAAAAATGGCGGCAGCCGACGGTATCATCCTCGCCTCGCCGACCTACTTTTCCGATATTTCGCCGGAGCTCAAGGCGCTCATTGATCGTAGCGGACGCGTGGGCCGTGCGAACGACTTTTTGTACAAAAGGAAAGTCGGGGCGTCGGTGGTGGCGGTTCGCCGCGGCGGTGCGATCCACGCCTTCGATACCATCAATCATTTCTTCCACATCGCCCAGATGATCGTACCGGGAGCGATTTACTGGAATGTCGGCATCGGCCGCGAAATCGGCGACGTCGAAAACGACGCTGAAGGTGTGGAAACGATGAAAAGCATCGGGCGAAACATGGCCTGGCTGCTGAAAAAAATCAATCAACTTTGATCGCCGGCCCGTTTCACCACATCCTGTATGACAAGCCCTGCCAGCATGAAGCCGAAGGTGCCCGTGATATGCACCGCCGAGCCGTTGATCTGCTTCTTGGCCGCGCACCACTCCTTGTGCGTCTCCCCCTCTCCATCCGGCGACGATTTCGGACACAGGCAGGTGCCGGTACCGCAGAGATCCGCGCCCGGAAAATGTCGCGTCTCCTCAGGGCTGTAAATGCAGGTGACCTTGTCGGCGAACCCGGCCTGCCGGAGCTTCTTGCGCACATATTTACCGAGTGCACAGTTGTAGGAGTCCCACAGTGAACCGACAACGATCTGCGTGGGATCCAATTTCGATGAGGCGCCAAGTGAAGTATAAACCCGCGCCCCGGCCTGCGAAGCGCGCATGATGAGCTCTACTTTACATGAAATACTGTCGATGCAGTCGAGGACATAGTCGTAGGCAGTCAGGTTGAATCGGTTGGCGGTCGTCCGGTGAAATACCGCCTGCATTTCTATGATGTCGGCGGTCGGCCTGATCTCCCGAAGATGGCGCCCGAGCTCCGCGGTTTTGGATTTTCCCACCGAGAGCGACGTGGCCTGCACCTGGCGATTGATATTGGTGACGCACACCACATCTGAATCGACGATGGCGAGGGTACCGATGCCTGACCTGACAAGCGCATCGGCGCACCAGCTCCCTACCCCCCCTATGCCGAAGACGATGGCCTTGGTCCGGGCAAGAAGCTCCACAGCGGAGTCGCCCACCAGTAGCGAGATACGTTGTAAGGCGGGATCGAGTGCCAAAAGTTGGGAATCTCCTTATAAATGCATACAGTTACAAGATTGTGAACCACTGAAAAATTACATCATCCAGATAAATCGTTGAATGATCTTTCCGAATGGGTAGCGGCAAGTAACGGCCACTCCGAACTCAATAAATCCGGTATACCAGCACATTGGATTTGCGATTTTGAACAGATATGGGCGATTTTTTGTCACCTTTACAACCGATTTATAATCTTAACATATCATTTAAAGCAGATTATAAGCGGATTTTAATTTGATTCGATTTTGGAGTACCGACGATAATTAGCTTTGTCAGCATCGTTCTACGGATGGAAAATAGCTTCGCACGCTCCCGTCAATTCGCTCCAAGGATCGCCATCGCAGAGTCGATGGTCATCACCGGCAGTTGCTGCTGCTTAAGATACCGCAGAAAGCCCAGGAAGATCGACCTTCGGGTATAATACGAGTAAGTGATCGGCGGCTCGGTGTCGGTGAGCACCGCATGAAAACCCATGATGACAAGCGGCGCGCCGAGAAGACGCGCACGTTCGACACGGGCGATGAGGTCGGCGGTTGTATGGGTTCCCTTGACAGCGAAGTAGCCCAGATCCTTGCGGTTGACGCCGTCGGTATAAAGATAATCGTGCGCAGTCCGGAGATTCGGGAACCATATCCCGGCCAACGACTCGACCGCTGTCGTGTAGTTACCCTTAGGGTAGGCGAAACTTTCATGATGAAGGCCATTCTGCACCAGATAATCGTAGCAGGATTTGATCTCGACCGCAGCCGATTCCAGCGACACCGAACTCAGATCCACATGGTGCCAGGTGTGGCCGGCGGTTTGCCACCCTGCCGCCTCCATTATTTTCAGTTTTGCGAGGGTCATACCGATACCGGCAGGAGTCGTATCAAGAAAAATCATGGGGAAAAAGTGGGTTGCCCGGTAGGTCGTGTCAATCGAGCGCATGCATGGAAACGCCACAGAGTACACGGTCGGGTGGCCATCATCGAAGGTGATGCAGACGATCGGTTCGCCTGTTGTGGTGGTCAATTCGTTGACGCTGGGAATGCAGGAAGCGAGGAGCGCAAGCCCGGTAGCGGCTAGCCAGAAAGTAGTTAAAAAGCGACGCATATATTCCCCGTTAATTCGTAAAGTGGTGAAGAGGAACCGGTCCACGTGCGCTCGATGCCGATTGAGAGTTGCGAAGGATCGGGCGCCGGTGCGATGAACAGGCGCAGTCCCGGCGAATAGGTAATGATTCCGTCGTCGTCCATGCGTTCGCCGCCGCCACCGATGCCCCAGATGCGGCCCAGGAACCAGCGGCAATCGAGCCCGGTAAATACCTCCGATTGATTGAAATAGAGCGTTGAGTAGCGGTAAATACCGAGCATATCTACGATAAGGCTCCGAAACGGCGATAGTCTCCCCTCAAGAAATCCATCGAAACGATTTCCGGGCACCAAATCAGGTTGGGCATTGGGAGAATAGCCAAAATTATGCACGTAACACATGGCGAGGTGAATTTTTACAGCGTCGTTCTGTGCCGACGATTCAAGACCGAAGGTGAGATCGTTATCTTGATTATCAAGGGAGTAGGTCTGAAATCCGCAGAGCAATCCGGCTCGCATCGATGGGGTTTCGATGCCTGCATAGCCATTCACTGAACCGTTTTCGCGAGAGTTCATAAGGGCACACCCCTGAAGCACCACGAGTCCAGAATGCGACGACACCGCTCCGCCAAATCCATAGTCGTCCCAAATAATAGGATTTTCGAAAAGCGGGCTATAGGTCGACCACGGCTTATAGTATTCGCAAATTCCGTATCGGCTGGTCAGGTAGCCGCCGGAAAGCTGTACAGCGCTGTCACGCCATGACAAGGCGCCGGTTTCCAGAAACGGAAGGGGCAGAGCGCTATAGCCGCGCACGCCCACCGTAGCAGCCCAATGATCATCGAACTCGTGAAAGAGCACAGCGCGTAAAAAACCATTATCCGACCCCTTAAAACCGGATGACTGTTGATAGGTTGCCGCCGCATCGCCCGCCATAAACACCGAGAGGCTGTCATCTTGAAAGACATTAATCGCGGAGGAGGAGGGGGCTATAATGCTAACTACAGCGAGCAGGCGAACCGATATGCGCGGAATTACCTGAAGAACATCGAGGATTTGCATGACTTTTTAAAATAATTAAAAGTCCATCAAGGAGTGAAGTCAAATAAAATTGCTGAAAATGGCCACAATCGTTATCCGAACAACCACGCTTCTCATTGGCCGCGCCCCGACTGCCCTGATAAAGCCGGATTACCATAAATCGCACGACTGCTGAAAAGTATTTTTAAATTAAAAGGCCATCCGTGGAGGAATTGAGATTAAAAATGGGAAAATCCATAGCGAGAAAATTATTGGAAGCACATATTGTAGAGGGCCACTGGGTAACCGGCGCCGAAATCGGCATCAGGATAGATCAGACGATGACGCAGGACGCGACCGGAACCATGACATACCTCCAATTCGAAGCCATGGGGCTGTCGAAGATAGCCACCGAACTGTCGGTAAGCTACATCGATCACAATACAATCCAGATCGGTTTCGAGAATGCCGACGATCATAAATACTTGCAATCCATCGCTGCCAAGTATGGTATCGTTCTCTCTCGGGCTGGAAACGGCATCTGTCATCAGGTACATCTCGAACGGTTCGGAAGGCCGGGCAGGACCCTTCTCGGGGCCGATTCGCACACGCCTACCGGCGGCGGCATTGGCATGATCGCAATCGGCGCCGGCGGCCTGGATGTAGCGCTGGCCCTGAGCGGTGCGCCATTCTATCTGAGCTGCCCTAAAGTCGTCCGCATCAATCTTACCGGCAAGCTCTCGCCCTGGGTGTCGGCCAAGGATGTGATCCTCGAAGTGCTCCGGATTTTCGGCACCCGAGGCAATGCCAACACCGTTTTCGAGTACGGTGGTCCGGGAGTAAAAACCCTTTCGGTTCCCGAGCGCGCCACCATCGCGAATATGGGCGCAGAGTGCGGAGTCACCACTTCGGTATTTCCGAGCGACGAGGAGACAAAGGCATTTCTGTCACTCCAAGGTCGCGCGGACTCCTGGATTGCCATCGATGCTGACACCGATACGGTCTATGATCAGGTAGCTGAAATAGACCTGTCTAAACTTGTGCCGCTTGCCGCGACTCCTCATTCACCCGGTAACATAGCAACGATTGTATCTCTCGAAGGCATGTCGATCGACCAGGTATGCATCGGCTCCTGTACCAACTCTTCGTACAAGGATCTGGCTACGGTCTCGCAGATCCTGAAAGGTAAAGTCGTCTCGCCGAATGTCTCTCTCATCGTTTCGCCGGGTTCACGACAGGTTCTCCAGAATATCGAGGCGGCAGGTTTTCTCGCCGACCTCATAGCGGCGGGCGCCCGCATCGATCAGTCGGTCTGCGGGTTCTGCATCGGCAACAGTCAGTCGCCGGCATCGGGCGCCGTCTCGCTGCGCACTTCGAACCGTAACTTCGAAGGCCGTTCCGGAACAATGGATGCCCGGGTGTATCTTGTCTCGTGCGAAACCGCGGCCGCTGCGGCACTGAAGGGCGTCATGACCGATCCGCGGAACCTCGGTATACCCTATCCCGTAATCGACATCCCTCAAACCTTCGTCATAGACGACCGGATGTTCATTTTCCCCTCTTCGATCCCCGATTCTAGCCAAGTCGAGATTTTCCGGGGACCGAATATCGGCGCGCCTCCCGAAAACACGTCGTTTCCCGCCGATCTCGCGGGAAGCGTGGTCATCAAGGTCGGTGATAAAATCACCACCGACCACATTATGCCGGCCGGGGCACGGATGAAGTACCGCTCCAATATTCCCAAATATGCCGAGTTCGTCTTCGAAACCGTGGATCCCGGTTTTGCCACACGGGCGAAAAATCTGCGTGATGCGGGAAGCCACAACATCATCGTAGGCGGTGCGAGTTACGGCGAAGGATCGTCGCGCGAGCATGCGGCCATCTGCCCCATGTTTCTTGGCGTCAAGATGGTGCTCGCGAAATCGTTCCAGCGAATCCATACGGATAACCTCGTGAACTTCGGCATTCTGCCCTGCACCTTTAAGAATGAACGCGATTACGATGCCATCGAAATGGGCGATGAATTGACGGCTCCTGGGATCGCACGAACGATTGTCGGCAGCGCGCCGCTTATCATACGGAATAACACCCGTGGCAAAGATATTGCGGTCGAGTATCGCCTGACGCCGCGCCAGAAAAAGGTTCTTCTCGAGGGCGGAGCTCTCCGCCTGATGGCAAAGCGGATAGTCCACCGATACCAAGAGCAAGAAAAACTGGGTTAATCAGATAAGACATTGCTGCCGGAAATGGATACTACCATAATAAATAAAAGAACATACGGATAATGGCTAAAAAAATCGGGACGAAAAACGTCATCGTCGAAATGGACGGCGATGAAATGACGCGGGTCATGTGGACAATGGTCAAGGAAAAACTTCTTGGCCCGCACATCGACATTAATGTGGAATATTACGACCTCGGACTTGCCAACCGCGATGCCACCGGCGATACGGTGACCTTCGACTCGGCCCATGCGGCAAAGAAGCACGGCGTTGCGGTCAAATGCGCCACCATCACCCCCAATGCCGAACGGGTCGCCGAATACGCCCTGAAACAGGAGTGGAAAAGCCCGAACGGTACGATCCGGGCCATTCTTGACGGAACAGTATTCCGCTGTCCGATCTTGACCTCGAATATCCACCCGACGGTGGCAACCTGGAAAAAACCAATTATCGTCGGCCGTCACGCCTACGGCGATGTATACAAAAATACCGAGTTCAGTGTCGAGGGCCCCGGCAGAGCGGAGTTGGTTTTTACTGATGCAAACGGCAAAGAGATATCCCGGCAGATAATCCATAAGTTCACCAGTCCGGGAATCATTCAAGGAATTCACAACATTGATTTCTCCATTACCGGGTTCGCCCGCGCGTGCTTCGAGTTCGCCTTGGACAGGAAGATTGATCTCTGGTTCGGCGCCAAGGATACGATTTCAAAGGTCTATGACGGCCGATTCAAGACCATTTTCGAGCGCACCTATGCAGATTATCGGCATAAATTTCAAAACGCCGGCATTGCCTTTAACTATACGCTTATTGACGATACGATCGCCCGTATCATGCGCTCCGAAGGCGGCATGCTGTGGGCGTGCAAAAATTACGACGGTGACGTGATTTCGGATATGGTCGCCGCATCCTTCGGGAGCCTTGCCATGATGACCTCGGTGCTGGTTTCTCCCGGAGGGCAGATGGAGTTTGAGGCGGCGCACGGAACCGTGCAGCGCCATTATTACAAGCACTTGAAAGGCGAAAAAACCTCCACAAACTCGATGGCGCTGATTTTCGCTTGGACCGGAGCGCTCCGCAAACGCGGCAAACTTGATAATACGCCGAAGGTGGTTGCATTCGCGGACGCCCTGGAGAAGGCGGCGCTTGCCACCATCGAAGCGGGCTTTATGACCGGCGACCTCACAAAACTCTCCTCGCCGCCGCCTCAGAAAGTCTGCAACACCGAAGAGTTCATCGACGAGATCGCGTGTACTCTGGACAAAATTTGGTCGTCGTGACACAATGGGATTTTGCGTTCATCAGGCGGTCTTGTGCAGGAGCGCATGCAAACGGTGTCGGAGCGGTATATACACGTGGCAACTATAACGCGGGCTGCTTGAGGTGTGCCTTTATACTATTTTGATTGAAGCGCAAAACAATCGTGGCTTTTGAAGCAATTATCTTCGTCCCTTTTTACATTTAAACCATTAATCATAATACGGCAAGGAGGTAGTTATGGCATCGGTCACAAGGGAACAGCTTGTCGAATTGCTGAACAAGGATCTGGGGCTCGAATACACAGCATGCGTCCAGTACACCCAGCATCAGGGGGTGCTCAAGGGCGCCATGTATCAGTCGATTCAGAAAGAACTCATCATTCATGCACAGGAAGAGCTCGCTCATGCCACGATTCTCGCCGCACAGATTGACTATCTCGGCGGCACGCCGACGGTGATCATGCCCGTTCCTAAGGCATCGCCGAATAATGAGGAGATGCTTCGGCTCGATCTCGACGGCGAAAATGACGCTATCGCCCGTTATATCGTCAGGTTGAAGCAGGCAGAGGAGTTGAACCTCTACCATCTTTCGCAGCAACTGCGGAATATTCTCGCCATTGAGCAAGAACATGCGATGGATCTGGAGCAAGCTTTGGGACGTTAGGAAGTACTGTCCGGCACTCCGAGAATATCTTAAAAAAAATCCGTGCGTGATTGAGATTGTCGAACCACGAACGGATTTTTAGAGCAGTTCTCTATCCGTCTTCTTTGGCCAGTTCTACCCGAAGTTCGTCCGAAACCTTCTGCCGGAGTTTCTTTTCGATCACCTGCGCAAGCGTCATGGAAGAAAATGCGCATGCAGCACAATGTCCGGTAAGCCGGACGTATACCGTGTTGCCTTCCACATCCGCAAGTTCGCAATTGCCGCCGTCCTGCGCAAGAAGAGGAATAACGTCCGCTTCGAGCGACTGGCGAATCCGGTCGATTTTCTGAAGAGTAGTAAGACGCGGAGGCTGTTTGGGTTGTTCGATGTGTTTAGTACTGTGCATGCGGTCGATGATTTTTTGTATCTCCTCATGGCAACCGCCGCAACCGCCGCCCGCTTTTGTAAAATTTGTCACGTCTTGAACGGTGACAAGGTTGTTTTCGCGCACCGCCGATTCTATCTCCTTATCGGTCACCCCGAAGCAGGTGCAGACAATCGTTCCCTCTTTCATGGCGGGTTTGGACACTTTACCACCCGACTCGTAGTAGCGGATCGCGGCATCCAGCGCTTCCTGCCCCATAACGCTGCAGTGCATTTTTTCCTTCGGTAACCCATCGAGCGCTTCGGCGATGTCCTTGTTGGTAATCTTTTTCACCTCATCGATAGTTTTTCCCTTGCACATCTCGGTGAGGACGCTTGCCGAGGCGATTGCGCTGCCGCAGCCGAAGGTTTTGAACAGGATATCTTTTACCCGTCCGCCCTGATCGAGCCTGAAGGTAAGCCGCAGGGCGTCGCCGCAGGAGATATTGCCCACTTCTCCAAAACCGTCGGGGTTCGAGATTTCGCCGACATTTCTGGGATTCAGGTAATGGTCGCGCACTTTTTCAGAGTAATCCCACATCGTAACTTCGGCTCTTCTCCTCGTGCCAGCGAAAACAATGCATCAGAGCAGTTTTTCCGGCTGGATATTTTTAATCCCGAAAAGTTCCTTCATACTATCTTCGAACTCCACCAGAATTTTATTGACCGTATCGGCTGTTACCGGGATGCGTCCGGCGGCAACCTTAGCGTGGCCGCCTCCGCTGCCGCCATGGCGTTCCGCTATCTGTTCCGCCAGAATTCCTGCCGTGGCATGGATTTTAGCCCTGATGGAAAAAAATATATGGTTTTTAAAGACGCCGGAGCAGACCATCCATTCAAGCCGTTCAAGGCTGTGGAACAGATCGGCCATCTCAGCAACATAATCAGGCGTGGAAACATTACCGAGGTAGGTATAGCCGAAGGCTTCGGAAGTGTAGGTGGCCTCCACCGCCCGATGGATGATGCGAAAAAACTCCTCATCACGATCAGGATTCTCGATTCGAGAGAGCAAGCGATGGTCTATGATATCGAAAAGCAGCTTGTAGCACTCAATATCTTCCGGAACGCTCTCCCGGCGTATCATATCGCCGGTATCGGTTTTAATTCCATAGAAGAGCGCGGTTGCGAGTTTAGGCGTAATTTTGCATCCGGCTTCAATAAGATACTTGGTAATTATTGTGGAGGTAGCTCCGAAATTCTCTCTGATATCGTGGAAATAGGGCGGCTTCAGGAGCGGATCATGCGGGTGATGGTCGATGACCGCATTGACGAGCGCATTTGCCGGAAGCGAGACATTCCCCTTGCTCGGGAAACAGTCGACCAGGATGATTCGATCGTAATCCTTAATCTCGGTTAAGGCAAAGGGAACAGAGGGGATGTTGAGGACTCGGATCATCGCGCGGTTCTCGGCCCTGCCGACAAATCCGCCGAAGGTAATGATCGACGATTTCACCCCCCAGAAGTGCAGAAGGTTTGCAATGCCGAATGCAGAGGCCAGGCAATCAGGATCCGGGTAATCGTGCGTGACGATAAGCACCGTCTCCGCTGGCAGTATATGCTGCTTGAAAGAGAGGAGTTTTTCCCGAAAATTATCGGGTCGTGGATTCAAATCTGGATTGCTTGTCTCGGATTGGAGGGTCATTACTGTTTCCGCGTTATGATCATGCCGTCAGGGGAAACCGGCGTTGTGTCCATTGCAACACCTACCGGAAACTGTTGTTCAAAATATAGCATCACATAAAATGGCATTCCTGACTATTTTACCCGCACAGTTAGGAAATATAAGTTATGATTCTTTTCCGAATTCCAGGATAATGAGTACGCACCTATGCCATCATATGCTATTTACGGCAATATTGAGGTATTACAGGTGGTGATGGACGGTACCGAGCACCGAAATATCGATGCCGTCATACACATAGGGAATATTGTCGGATATTATCAGACCCGAAACCGTGCCATTAAGGTGGTGCGAACAAGGGCATATCTTTGCGTTGCCGGCAATTACAACTATGTGACAATCGACCGGTTCGATACCCGCGACTTGACCTAATAATGCAACGCAAAATCAGGGTTAACCGCCAGCCGCTCTTTCTTGCCGAGCGTCTGGAAAACGGACGATAGGGTCCCCGGCAAAGCAAGTCTGCAGCCGTTAGCTGTATTGGCCATGTTTCCAGATTATAGTGCCTGAAACAGCGCTTATATAGACTATTGCACAATCGATCTCCATTTTCCAACAAAGTTCAAGGGTAAGAATCTTTTCTTTTTTTAAAGAACAATAACAGAGGATTCCTGTTGGTACCTGTATTTTTTTTTGAAGCGTTCCCCCGTTTAAAAATTTTTTCAAGGCTTCCGCAAATGAATATACAGGCGAGATTCCATTTATTTTAGGAGACATATTGGAAAATGTTTGAAACCATAGTGAAGATAGCCTGTCCTCTTTTAAACTTCCATAGACATAGGCTTCGTCAATTGGAATTCCGTTATAAAACTCGTTAAACCTGAAACCATTTGCACTATTCTTACCCATTTGCCTTTTTTCTGGTATAGAAACCTTATCCATTTTTAATGAAAACAATGGATCCTCGGGATACCCAGCTTCGCGAGCTATGTTTTTTCCAAAAGTCTGCCATTTTTTCCAACCCTGATCAATGGAAATGGAATCATGGGTGTTAATTTTAAGCCCCTCTAATTCTTTAATAATCGTTGCATATTTTCTATTTATTTTCTCGTCAAAATTCCGAATCTCAAAAATTCGAGGTTCATCCTTCAACAGGGTTATGACTATATTTTCACCGAAATTGTGAGTAAGCCCATTAATCTTTTTTTGCATTACCGGAGAGAGGCTGTCAATAGCGACCTCTTTTCCATCTATAAAAATCTTGCCAAAAATCGGCAGACTAACCATCATAATTATTTCTAAGCAGATATTCCATTTTTTCACATAAATCTCCATGCCATTAACCGATATCTTATCTGCTCTTTGTCATTGTATCAATAGTCTTCTCAGCATGAAATATCGCCTGTGATAGACAGCGTAAAATCAAACAATAGCCGATAAGCGACCATTGATTCCATGATGCTTCAAGAATGTTAGATTTGGGAAATCAAGGTAACGCCGATAATGGTTCTTTCGGCCTCGGTGCGCCGGCAACCACGGCAGAATTTATCAAGCAAAATCTCCGGTGCCTGTTTCCACTGTCGAGTATATCGACGAACTTCTTTCAAAGACTTGCTCGGCATTCTTTCATTCTGCTCCGCCAGCGTTTTACGATATAATACTATCGTTCACGTGGCGGAGCAAAAAAAGAAACCCTTGGCTGGAGGCCTTACTCGATAAGCGCAGAGGCAATCCTTACCGTTGCCCACTTTATTAGAACTGCGCCACGAGCTTGGTCATCCAGTACCACTGATTCGGAAGAGTCATCGCATCTTCAAATTCAGATATAGCCGAATTATCATCCAACGTCTGCAATCGCAAATGATCACGTGCGCATTGAACAATTACTTCAAAATGATCATGCGCAAACTTTTTTTTCGCATACACCGACCATTTCCAATGATCGTAATCATAAGGGTTCCTGGAATAATTGTACGGGAGAGGCAAGGTGGGAAGTGTGCTGGCGCCAACTACATGATAATAGTTATCAGGGTAATCGCAGCCATACCATTCCACTTCGGTGGAAAGCACATCCAGTAATTTAAAAGTAGGAAAGTTAAAACCGACAGTGATCGGAATTTTGTTGGCCAGAGTATCATATCCCCACGGGTTTTTTTGCGTGTTATACCCATACCCGTTAGCCGCTGCTAATGAATCATTTGCAGGATAATTTTCCAATCCGAGAATTGCTGCCTCCGCATACAATTTACAATCCTCCTTACCGAAGATATCCGTCTGAATGAATGGCTTGGGATCAAAGCTGAAACGGGCCATCAATTTTAGTCCCCTGAAGGTATAATACCCGGTATCGCCCCCTTGTACATATAGATCATTGCTGATTTTAGGAGTAGTCTGGCTTCCGTTAACAGATATCAGGTTGGCGAAATCGGCACCCCACCCGATATTAAGGTAATTTCCCACCTCGTAGCTGCCGATATAGGCAAGCGACATATCATAATAAGGAGGGAGATCGGTCGAACAGGAGAGAATAAGATCCTGATGAAGCTTTCCCAAAAGATCGCTTGAGATCTTCAAGCCGGTAAGTCGTGCATAAGGTTGATCGAAATCAGTGATTAGATAAGCGGGATAAGTTCCGCTGCGGAAAAGATACTCCCCCAGATTGCGCACATCTGGATTGTACTTATAGCGAAAGCGTCCGGCCGTTATGGAAAGATAGGGTGCCCCGGTGTCGCCGAATGAGTATGAGCCATAAGCATTATCGATGATAAAGGTGCTATTGTAACGCCAGACAAAATACGACTGGCCGGTTGAAGCGCCTGCCCCCTCAGGAATATCCTGCCACATTTCCCCCTCAATGCCGCCGACGATTCTGATTCTTGCATTGATAATGGCATCGAAACCAAGATCCAGAAATTCCTGCTGCATCCACTGATCTGTCTGCGGCTCATTCGAAGTGGCAAAGAAACTTTTCAATTGCCCGGTTTGCACCCAGCCCGCCACATTTATGCCGAGGTTGATGGTGGAGTCATCAGTCTTTATTCCCACTCGTGCGCTGACAACTGAAACTACGGAAACCACAGCCAGCATCATCCTGATTGCATGTTTTTTAGCGAGCATCGGCCTTTCTCCTCCTATCCGGTTTAGTTACTTTGTACCATTGTTTCAAAAGAAAACGATCCAATTTGGACGCATTCCGGAGGTTTCCATCCCTCCGGAATGAGATCAGTCAGCCTGCCCGATCTTACTGAACCAGTATTTTCTTATTAGCAAGAAATAGATTATTATACTTCATATTGACTACATACATACCGGACGCAAGCCCTTCGGCGATGGTCGCTTGCGTCCCCCCTCTCACCTCCCGATAGACAACCGTTTTTCCCGACAGGTTGGTCAGGCGAACCTGCCACGTCCCATTTCCACCGAGAGAAGCAAGGAGCGATCTCCCCGCAAGGCGCAGGGCAAAGGTGGCGGATTTTGGAATCGCCGGAAAATATTTTACCCCGATCTGGCCGGTCGTTTTGTTCAGGCTTACCATACCGCCATAATACGGTATCACCTTATCGATAACGCTGTCGGCGGTAATCGGTTCGCCCGCTCCATGGTGATGTGAAACCCAAACCACCTTGAAGGTCCTGCTCGTCAGCATGCCGGGGAACGATCCCGACGTCGGGCCGATGGAAAGCATCTGGGTCGCTTCGGTCCAAGTGATGGGAATAGTTGCAAAGGCGCCGTTCTCATAGTCGTAATTATCGCCTTCGTCTTCGTAAATAGTAAAGGCGCCGTTGGCGCCGGTATATACCCGCAGTTCAATCGGGTCGGCGGCGGAATCCGCGTACTTTATCTCCATGCCCATCGGGACAATCGATCCGGCCCGGACAAAGAGGGGCATGGTATCGAGCGGCGCACTCGTCGTAATGGTTCGCCCAGTAGGCGAGATAAGAGTATCGCCGGTCCAGAAATTATACCACGTTGATGCGGGCAAATAGGCACTAAGAGATGTGGCTCCCGACAAATAAACCGGACATACGAGGAACGCCGGGCCGAACATGAATTCGTTACTCAGATTGTATACATTGGGATCGCTTCTGAAATCAAAGGCTAGCGCCCGCATTATCGTGTAGCTTTGCTGGGTGACCATGCCAGCCATGGAATAGACATAGGGGAAAAGTCGATACCGTAGGTTGAGGTAGTTGACAAGAATCGACTCGGTTTGCGGAAGGGGGTTGACATTACCCCCGCTGTCATTATTCCAGCACCATACCTGATTGCAAGTACGGGTACCATGAACCCGGAAAACCGAATTGAAAGCGCCCCATTCAAACCAGCGGATCTCCAGCTCGGCAGTATTGGGACCGACAAAACCACCGATGTCGGTGCAGAAAAGAGGCATGCCGGTCATGCAAAAATTCAATCCCGCAGGGATCTGCTCCTGAAAGGTGGAAAATTGAACGTCGACATCGCCGGTCCAATAGGCCGCGCCAAGCCGTTGCGATCCCGGATAATATGAACGCGTCAGATCGGTCACGCGCTTCATATTATTATTTGCCTTACGATAGCCGTTATAAAGCGTCTGGCTGTGCATAAAAGGGAAAAGGTTCCCATATTCAATACCAGGCCCCAGCGCAGTACCGCAATACGGCCATCCGATGGATTCCGGCTCGGTAGCATCGGGCCAGAAACCGTCGACATTTTTCGTTACCAAGCTGTCATTGATGAATTTCCAGTAATAGAAGGCAGCGCTGTCATTGAACGCATCGTAGGTCTGGCCCAAGAAATCACTGACAGGAAGAAGATAGTTATTGGAGTTCATATAATCATAATTGACATTGTCGCCTGTAGTCGGTTTGGTAAATGAAGGCCATACCGATATGGTAAAATGGCAGTGCAGTGAATCATGCAAGGTATCGATCATTCCCTTTGGATTCTGGTACCGGGTTGCATCAAAACACTGGCAACCGTTAAATCCCGGAGGATAATAATTCCAATCCTGAACGATATTATCGATGGGATAATTTTTGCTTCGATACTCCCTTACCACGTTCATCAGTTCTTGCTCGGAGGCATAGTAATTCTTGCATTGCCAGAAACCGTAGGCCCACTTGGGCCACATGGTCGCCTGGCCGGTAATGGTGCGGTAGTCGGCGATGATCTGGTCGAATTCCGGTCCGTACATGAAATAATATTCGATAGCATTGTTGGTCGCCCATCCGCAGGTAAGGTTTATCGGCGGAGTAACTAGCATCCGCGAATAATTGACCCAGAACACGCCGAATCCTCGAGTCGAGATGAAAACCGGCGAACAATCGGTCTGATTGTGCTGCGCCAGCGAGTCCGTCAGTCCGTTCTGGTTGAGAATGCCGCTCTGATATTGCCCGAATCCATAGAGCCCCTCGGTGCTCGTGCCGTTGAATGCCAAGGCCCCGGTATAGGCGCTCACGCCGCTGATCGTTGTCGGCGTCAGTTGTTTCGCATTCGCGATCTCATTGGCAATCGGCGTACCCGCAGCGGTACTATAGGAGATCGCCCCGTTCGTTTTATCGATATTTACCATGAGCTGGCTCGTAGTGATTGTATAGTTCGTAGAATCCTCGCTGGTCGACCACGCGACCGAAGGCCAACTCCCCATCACCACCATGACATTCTGCGTCGGGCCGGGAACGGTCGTTCCGGCCGCATATACCGAACGGATGATGCCCGGGCTGCATACCTGCACGTACATGGTCCGGGTGCTCGACATGGAGACCCACACGCCGGTCGAATCTGGTGTAAACGTCAACTGCCCGAATGCCGTTTGAATTCCGGCAATAGCGAAAAACAGGAATATTCGAAAACAACGCATTCTTACTCCTTGAAATAGTTCTTGAAATAGTTTTAGTTATTATGAACAGTTAATGATAAGCCAGTGAAACGTAAAATTATACTACATTCACCTGATAATTCGCATTACCCCGCGCATTGCCCGGACTTCACTGCCAAACTTACTATCCTTTCCCTGAGCGAAAGGCGTTTCATCATCATATTCTCAGGGTAACGTCTTGATTTTAACAATATGTGCTCCCATTGATTCTCCGAAATCCTTTCGCAGATCAATCGATCCCGCCGCAGTCACGGTTCTCTTTAGAAGCATGCCGTTCAGATTGTAAATTTCCACGGATTTTGTCCTTCCGGCGAATGCATGCGGAAAGATAATTATGGATTCGGCTGTTTTAAATGACATGCTGAGCGCCGGGGCAATAAGGGGCGACGCACTGTGCAGAACACTTACCTCGCCCGAGGTCGTAATGGAAATCGGCGAGCCCGAATAGGTGACGTATTTGTCGGAATCGGTGGGCGCGATGGTCACGCTGCTGTCAAGACCTGTTCCATGCCCGTTTCGCACCCAGACGATTTTAAAAATACGCGTCTGGAGCATTCCCGTAAAACTACCGGATCGCGCCCCGATCGTCACCGTCTTTGAGGCGTCATTGTAGGTTATCGGAATAGTCGCGTAGGCGCCGGTCTCATAATCATAATTGTCACCCTCGTCTTCGTAAAGCGTGAACTGGCCGCTGGCACCGCGATAGATCCGCAATCCAATCGTATCGGGCTGTTTCTGATCGGCGTATTGAATGTTCGGCCCCATGGGCAGGATGGAACCGGCCCGGATATAGAGCGGCATGGAGGTTATCGACGCGCTCGCCGTAATGGTGCTGCCGGTATACTGGTTACCGGTCCAGAAATCATACCAGGTTGTTCCCGAACCGCCCGGCAGGTAAACAGTTCGCGACAGAGTGCCGGTACCGGATTCACTTATCGGACATACGAGAAAATCCGGCCCGAACATCCACTCCGTACCGGTATAAGGATTCGCCGAAAGAACCGTGGCGTCGTTCATGAAATCGAACGCCAGGGTACGCAGCATGGTATAGTTCTGACTCGTGACCATCCAAGCGAGCGAGTATATGTAGGGTATAAGACGGTAGCGAAGTCGGTCGAACGTGTATTGCGCCGAAAAAGTGGAATCGGTCGCATCGTACTGCTGGAATAAATACATAAATCGATAATATCCGTCGGCGTCACCGTGGACCCGCATGATCGGCATGAAGGTCGCCTCTTCGAACCAGCGAGTGAAACCGATTCTGAACGACTCATCGGTATACTCAAACGCCGATGATATTTGCCCCCCCGGGTACCCGCTCCCGTTATAAAACGCCCCCACATCGAATGTCCAGTAGGGATCGCCCGCAGCGCAGAAACTCATTCCCCACAACGGGTCGTTCCGCAACTGCCCCCAGGTGCACTGCTCATCGCCGCCCCAGCTGATCGCCGCATAGCGCTGAGCTCCGGCATACACGGAACGGGTCAGGATGCATACGCGTTTGGCCGATGTCGTGGCACGCTGATTAGTGTAAACACCGGAGGAGTGGGAGAGGGAGAATCCGTCGCCGCAATAGCGATAAAAAGAGCCCAGATAGTTCCCTCCCCCGGGACCGCTGCCCTGACCCTGCTGGCTAGTAATGGCACCATACAAGTTATTCTGCGTTTCACCCTGTGAATTTCCGGTTTCCGGTTCCGATCCATCAAACCACCAGAAATCGACGCCCTTATTGAAGTACCCGTTTGACCCTGCATCAGTGGAGACGCCGGTATTCATGTAATTCCATAACAAATTGCGGGCCGAGGGGTTATAGGCGTCATAGACGTAGGCATTGCCATACTCGTAATGCAGCGGCCAAGTCCATCCCCGACTCTTAAAATCGGTATAGATGCCGGTAATCGATCCCAGCGTCGGCCATACGGAAACCGCGTAATGCATGTGCATGTCATGAACGGAATCGATCATGGTTGCCGGGGAGGGAAATCGAGTCGGACTCCATATCAGGCTGTTCCAATTGCCATCGTTATTGCTAGTTCCGTTCCATGAGAACCAATCCTGCACCACGACATCGACCGGAATCGTGGGGTTATTTGTCCGGAACTTCGTAAAATTCTGCAGAAAGATTGCCTGCGAAGCCCCAGTGCCCCCATTATATGAATGCCAGAATCCGTAGGCAGCTTTGGGAAACAGCGGTGCCGCACCCGTGATGACCCGGTACCCGGAAATAACGCTGTCGAGCACGGCGCCGTAAACCACGTAATAGTCAATCTGGTCGGCGACCGTGGACCGCACGCTCATGGTTCGCGCCGTCGCGCCGAGAAAACTGAAATAGGTGTCCGAGTAGTTATCCCATAGCAACCCGTACTGGTTCGTCGAAACCAGGAACGGAATGGGCTTGTCCCGATTCGCCACCATCATGCGGACCACCATGCCGTTCGTGTTACGGTTCAGGGTGCTGTAATTGCCGTTCTTCGCCACCGGCTGGGCATTGTTTCCCGTTGCGCCGAAATTGCTGTCCGACTGAAAATGGCCGAGACCGAAGATATTTTCGCCCGTGGTGATATTGAATGCCAGATCCACGGTATAGCCGGTCGCATCAACCGAGGATATTGAGCTGATTTTGCCGGTATCCGGATTTTCGCCGAAGAGAGTAACGCCGGCGGTGTTCAGGAAATTGACGGCGCCAGTCGCCTTTGTCACTACTGCCTGCAGGTTCGCCACCTTGACCGTTACGGTTGAGGCGGTCGAATCAATGGACCAGGCAGGAGTAACGGGAAAGGTATCGGACACCATGAGGCTCGCTCTCGTGGAAAAGGAGGCTGTCGGCGAATAGATCACCCTGATAATGGAACCCGTGCAGGCCTTCAGCCTCATCTGCCCGGTAGCCATGGTAAAGAGGACGCCGTCGGTCTGCGGCACATACGATTGAACAGCAACCGGCGCGGCGAAGAGGCCGGTCGCCAATAGATAACCTCCAAGTAACGCCGACAGGATACCCCGTTTCTTGATCTCTTTCACTGAATCCCCCATACATCCCTCCTCTTGCCTACAATGTCTGAAATGAAAAGACGTATAACTTTAATGTTATTAAATTATAAAAAGGAGCAGGCGGAATCCTATAAAATTACTTAAAGCAGATGATATAATAATTGATCGCAATGCAATATTATAAAAAATCACTTTTGGGTGGGGAACATAGAGAGGCGCCTGGGGCGCCTCTCTATGCAGGTCTTCGGAGCAGAATGCTCCCACTCTCATCGAACGCTTACGGTGTCACTATTGCCTGCGCAACATAGCTTCGGCGTGTACCGATGCATTGCACCATATAAACCCCCGCAGGAATTTTCGGCACGGAAATTCCGACCGTCCCTGACCCGGAGGTTCGTGCCGTAACGATGGTCCGTCCGCTCGTCGAGAACAATCGCACAGCGTATCGATCGTTTTCGGGCAGCGTAAGCATCATTCTGCCGTCACGGATTTCCGCATGCAGAGCAACCGATGCAGCGCTCTGCGCCGCATCCGCAGATCTCCGAACCGAAACGCCATTCGGATTGGATAAAATAATCAGCATCACGCTGTAATAGTGCTGTGAAAAAGCCTTAGTAAAGGTTGTCCCGGTAAGAGTGGTCGTGGTAACAGAATCATAATGAGCCAGATTCGACGCCGCCCGGAGCGCATCCCAGTTGGCATTGGATGGAACCGCAGGCTTACCCTGGCTCACCCATTGCGTATAGGTATTACTGTGCGTGGTATCGACCAGGAAGTCCTCCACATGGACCTTACCCGGCGCCCAGGGGATATTATTGACGGTAAGGATAATGCTGTCCGTCGGCGCCGAACTCTGCGTCGTCGAAACGTAATGGTCGTAGATAAGTATCTGTATCGAATCATTGCCGCTGTCTGCAGTGGCAATCAGACTGACGCCGTTCGTCGCAGTAGCGGCGATCCCCCCATACGAGGAGTCTTCGAAGGCGCCTAATTTATGGAGCATTTTATAAGCCTGGAAAATCGGCTTCGGTATGTCCCAGGAGTTGGCGTAGTTCGGAGTTCCCCTTAACATCATCCCGAAATTGCCCTGTTCAAAGCTTATGGTGCCATCCGCGATCATCTCCTCTTCATAAATATCGGAAATTGCCCAGTAGGCAAACGTGGGTGGCGGCGGATAATTCGGCCCGCCCTCATTCAGCAGATGGATCGTTCTGGCCAGCCAGCTTGCACTTTGGTGCATGTCTCTGCACACGTACGCATCGTAAGTCGGACCCATTTCGTCTTCAAAAACCGGACCGGTAAACCACGAATACTGTGACTTCATATCATCGGTGACACTTTGCTGAACGGTAGCCGAATTATTTGCGTTGAGGATGGCCCCTGTTATTTCGTTGGTTGCATTATCGGCATACCAATGGTAGGAGAGAAAATCAATTTTTGTTCCAACCTTGCCAGTTGCGGCATTAGTGCCGGTGTGACAATGATTTAGCAGGTCGGGGAAATCGTCGCCGTCCTCAAAGATGTTCGTGCCTTCGCACGCCGGACCGCCTACCCGAACCAGGGAATCAGCTTGCTTCAAACCTTGGACGGTATAATCAAAAAGATCAAGATACGGCTCGGGAAAACCGGCATACCACCAGTCGGGTTCGTTCCATACCTCGAAGTACCAGTTGTTGCGGACCTCATTAACGCCATATCTTTTTTCACAATGGTTGACGATGCTGTCCATGAGCGCTACCCATGGGCCCCAGCCATACAAGGTCGGCGGGGATTTATTCGGAGAAACACCATTATAGTTGGCGCCAGTATTCAATTCAGTTGCGTTCGACGCAAGTGGCGGAGGCGTGCAGCTGATTTCACATATCGGATGCATGCCAACGGCCAAACCGGTATCATACACCTCGTCGAATCGGGTCCAGTTGAGGGTGAGCGTGGTGGCTGATGCAGCGGTGACGAGGCCGACGTCGGCATCCAGAACTGCATGACCCCTCCAGTACTGGAAACCTGCCGAGTCGTGGCCGATCTTCAGCGCATTACCGATTCCTCGGTTCCAGTAAGACGTAATCAGAGTATTCTGATGATCGGTTGCTACCGCCTTTTCATAGAACCGGTTCCATGCCTGGGTACGTTTATTGCCCAGAACGGTCAAATTGTAGGTCGCGGCCTGCGCCTCGAACAGACCGGCGGCAAAAAACGCGACCATTACCGCAAAGAAAATAATTGTACGCTTCATTGACAACCTCCCTTTGTAAATTTAAATAAAAGTACCGTCGATTCAATTTCATCATTTACCACGTTAAAAATCAAACCGCATCTTCAATGTCCACCACCAGTCACCGGGATTGAAGGTGACATCGGTCAAATCGTTGAAGTCATTTCCCAGTGGCTGACTGTAAGGCATCAAATGATCATTGGCCACCTGGCCGATGATGCTGACATGCGAAGCTATCGTTTTTTTTGCATACAGGGACCATTTGAATTTCGCATGCGACTGAACGGCTACGGGAACAGGACTCATATTATAGAGCACATTGGTTATGCTGTTGGGATAGGGGCTATCCTGATATTCGAGTTCAAAACTGAGCACATCGAGCACCTTAAATGTAGGCAAATTGAATCCGGCCATCATGGGAACGCGCCACAATAGAGTGTCATACCCGTCATGGTTCGCAGTATCAGGATCATGGTAATTCTTCAGGCCCAAAATCGCCGCCTCTCCATACAGCTTCAAATCTTCCTTGCCGAAAAGGTCAGCGAGAAAGGCATCCGCAGGAATAAGCCCTTTCACATCAAACGAGAACCGTGCCATGAGTTTAGTGCCGGCAAATGTGTAAGCTTTCCCTTGGAGGTTAGCAGTATCCGGAGTCGTGGGATCATTCCCAATAAAGAGTGCAGAATTATCGGCACCGACTGAAAATACATCGAATAGTTGTGCCCCCGCCCCGAAACTGAAAAGCCGCGGTATCGAATAGTCGGCAAGGTAGGAGAGCGACCAATCCTCATAGGGATAGAATTCCGTCTCAGTGGTCAATAAAAGGTCATGGTGAAAATAGCCCGGCCCTGCGGCAAGGGAGTTGCCGACACGAAAGCCTACCAGATCGGCGTATGGGTGGTCGAACTCATTTATGATGGCCGCTGGATAACAATAGGTCCGAAACAGGTATTCACCAAGGTCGTTCACATCGGGATTGTATTTGTAGGGAAAAAATCCCGCCTCCACCTGAAAAATGGGATGGTCGACACTGCCGATGGTGTAGAGCGCTTCACCGCGTTTAATCGTAAAAATCGTCTGGGGAAATCTCAACGAAATGTATTCATCATTTTGACCCTCTTCCTCTCTCCGGAAAGAGATTTGAAGCTGTCCCTCGCCAGCGACTAGTATGCGGAGATGATCGTTCACTGCGGCGTCGGCGCATAAACCCATATAACCGGTTTCAAGCCAGTCACGATCCAATTTGACGCTTGCGGCATCGCTGTAACCCTTCATAACCTCCCCGGCCTCGAACGAGGCATAGCCACTGATGATCGGCGTATAGTTCACGGCGGTATCGCCAGAAAAAGCCGCAGTTACTGAGAGCAATGCTACCGGCCCAATAAGTCGGAAATACCTCGAATTCATCTTTCTGACCTCCTTCTTTGACGAAAATGGTTAGGTAAAATCTACTAGGTATCCTATCCTCCCCTGCGACGGAAAATCGCACCGCGCCATTAATCCTGATGACATGTTACGACCTTTGCCTCACCTTCGGATGCACTCCCCACCTGTGACAACGACACGTTATCGCAGGCACCGAGCAGAAACATATATCTCAATCATGAAATCAATCGATGAGAAAAATGGCCGTTCGATTTTAACCCGATACGGCGGGCGATATAACGGTGTGAAAAATTTTTATTGGAGGATTTTTCCCCTTCGTAAAAATCCGACAAGAATATTCTGAAATCCGTGTAGTCAAAAACCCAAACCATTTCGCCCCGCCTTCCTTCCGATGTTTGAATATAAAAAAAACGGCAAGTTTTATACAATAAAATATTGCTAAAAACACGCTTAATAAATGAACACAATAAAGCACCTAGTTTATGTATTTATCGCCCTTCGCTGAAAGAAAAATAATTTTATCTTTTTCACAAAATATTTATTTTATTATTACTACGTTACGCTGGAGGAGTGAGTGAGCTCTCTGACTTTGCATACCACCGTACATACGATGTCTTTAGGATGCGATTACATCAGGGGAAGCGGGTTTTCGTTTCCCCAAATGATGACGAGTAGGGAGACGCTTCTCACCGGATCCAAGGTGAAACACATACGTACAATAGTTCCAAATTGTATCTTATGATTGCCTTTATTATTGCCGCCCTCTTCCCGGGCGAAAGCCCGAATCGCACGTCAGGCGGGCCTTCTGCATTCAAGGAACGATCGGAGTCTTCATGATGCTGAGTCCGCAGTTCGAAGCAATGTCCCGTCCCGAGCTTACGGTTCTGCAGAGCCGGAACTTACGTGCTCTGGTTGAACGGGTTTATGCACGAGTGCCGTTCTATCGCAGAAAATTGGATGCAGCGGGGGTGAAACCGTCTGATATTACCGATATTCGCGATATCCACCTGCTCCCCTTCACGACTAAGGCGGAGATGCTCGACGTGTATCCCTATGGCCTTCTTGCCTCGGATATGAAAGAGATTGTCGAAATCCATACCTCATCTGGCACCACCGGCAAGCCGGTAGTCGATGCGTACACGCAGAAAGATATCGATATCTGGTCGGAAACCATGGGGCGAACCTTGTCCATGGCCGGAGCGACGTCTGAGGACATCGTCCAAAATGCCTACGGGTACGGCCTCTTTACCGGCGGTCTCGGTGTCCACTACGGCGCGCGCCGTCTTGGCGCCATGGTCATTCCAATCTCCGGCGGCAACACGAAACGACAGCTTGCCGTCATGCAGGATTTCGGATCGACCATCCTCGCTTGCACCCCCTCGTACAGCCTGTACATGGCCGAGGTTGCCCGCGAAGAGAAGATTGATTTCTCTAAAATAAAACTTCGCGCTGGCGCATTCGGCGCGGAGTCGTGGAGCGACAATATGCGCCTCGAAATCCAGGAGAAACTACATCTCAAGGCTTACGATATCTACGGCCTGACCGAGATCATCGGCCCCGGAGTATCGGCCGAGTGCGAATTCCAGAACCGACTGCACTTCTTCGAAGACCACTTTTACCCCGAGGTTATCAATCCAGCGACTGGAGAACCGGTTGCGGAAGGAGAGCGGGGAGAACTCGTCATCACCACCATTACCAAGGAGGGAACGCCGCTTATCCGTTACCGGACCCACGATATCACTTTCCTCGACCGCTCTTCATGTCCCTGCGGCCGCATCTCGATGCGCATGAACCGCCTGCTCGGCAGAACCGACGATATGCTCATCATCCGGGGCGTTAATGTCTTCCCCTCGCAGATCGAAGAGGTCCTGCTCCGCCATGACGGCATCGAACCGCACTATGAGCTGCATGTCGAACGAAAGGGCAACCTCGATTCGCTGGAGGTGCACGTCGAGATGAGCGAAACACTCTTTTCGGATGAGGTAAGAAAAATCGAGAAAACGGAACAGACCATCGAAAAAGAGCTCCGCGAAGCCCTGCTTATCTATGCATTAGTAAAACTCGTCGAACCGAAGAGCATCGCGCGGAGCGAAGGCAAAGCCAAACGGATTTTTGACAAGAGAAAACTGTAGCGGCGAACACCGGCAGGCTGCAAGGAGAACAAATCCATGATCATCAAGCAAATTTCGGTATTTCTGGAGAACAGGGCAGGAAGGTTGGCAAAAGTCGCCGAGGCGCTCAAGAACAACGGAATCAACATCCGCGCCCTCACCATCGCCGATACATCGGATTTCGGCATTCTTCGCATGATCCTCAGTGATCCGGACCTGGCCTATCAGGTGCTGAAAAAGGCAGGTTTTACGGTCAGGGAGAGCGGCATTCTTGCCATAGAAATCGCCGATCGCCAGGGGATATTCTTTGAGCTGATGCAGCTCTGCGACGCAAACGGCCTGAATGTTGAGTATACCTACTCGTTTGTCGAGCAGGACTCTAAAAAAGCCATTCTATTCCTGCGATTCGAAGACAACGACAAGGCCTCGTCGCTCTTCCGGAGTAAAGGGTACAAGCTGCTTACCGATGAGGAGATGCAGAGAATCTGATCATAACGGACTCGACGAAGACCCTTTGTGATGTTGACGGTTAAAAAGGCAAGTACCTTCTGTATAGTGACAAATACCCCAAGATAAGGAGATTATATGTTGAAATTCCGCAAGATACCGGCGATGGTGATTGGTGCGGTATTTGTCCTGACTTTCGGCGTTGCTTTCATCCGCGCCGCAGCGGCCCCGGATCCCATAAAAATCGGCGCCATCTTCGCCGTGTCCGGTCCGGCATCGAACCTCGGCTCGCCTGAGGCAAACACGGCGGTGATGCTGGTAAGTCGGATAAACGCCAAAGGCGGAATCAAGGGACATAAGGTGATCCTGCTCCTGCGGGACTCGGGTAGCGATCCGCAGAAGGCCATGTCGCTTGCAAAGCAGCTCATCGAAGAGGAGAAGGTATTCGCCATCATTGGCCCCTCCACAAGCGGGGAAAGCCTGAAGATCAAACAGCTCTGCAATGACGAGCATACGATCCTGATCTCCTGCGCCGCGGCAGAAGGCATCACCAATCCGGTCGCGCAGTACGTCTTCAGCACCGCTCAAAAAGACGCCCTGGCCGTGCGCAAAATTTTTGAAACCATGAAGGCGCTCAACCTGAGCAGGATCGCCATTGCATCAAGTAATACCGGCTTCGGAAAGGCCGGCAAAACGCAGCTCGAAAAACTGGCGCCCGAATTCGGCATCGAAATCCTGGCGGACGAGGTCTACGAAAAGGAAGCGACCGACCTGACCGGCCTGCTGACCAAAATAAAGGCGGCGAATGTCCAGGCGGTGGTTAACTGGTCGATCGAACCGGCGCAGGCTATTCTCGCGAAAAATATGCGGCAGATCGGCCTTGCGCTTCCGCTCTTCCAGAGTCATGGCTTCGCCAATATCCGCTATGCAAAAGCGGGTGGCGCCGCGGCAGAAGGCATATTGTTCCCGTCCGGATGCCTGATCGTTGCCGAGGCATTGCCAAAGGACAATCCCCAGAAGGCGGTACTCATGGAGTTCAAAAAAGAGTATCAAGCGGAATACAAGGAGGATGCAAGCACCTTCGGCGGTCACGTCTACGACGCGCTGATGCTGCTCTCCCAGGCCATTGAAACCGCACCCGACCTCGATACGAAACAGGTGTGCAGCGCCCTTGAAAATATTAAAGGATATGTCGGCATCGGAGGCACGTTCAACCTGTCGCCGACCGACCACAACGGTCTTGATATAAACGCCTTTTCCATGCAGACGGTAAAGGGCGGAAAGTTCGTCCCCTATACCGGGAAATAATGCTCACGCCGCTCGCCATCAGGCAGGGCGTCGGTGAGCGGCTTTATTGTGAATTTGTCAATTTTGCGGCATCCTGACCGTCTATGTCCATCCCTCTCTTTCTGCAATATCTCTTTTCAGGCATCACCTCCGGCAGCATCTATGCCATCATTGCCATCGGGTTCAATATCATTTACAACACCACGGGTATCATCAATTTTGTGCAGGGCGAATTCGCGATGCTGGGCGGCATGACCGCCATAAGTTTCAGCCGCTTCATGCCGCTGCCCACCGCTATTGCTTGTGCCGTAGCAGTCACCGCCATTGCCGGCGGATTGCTTGAATTCATTTTCATCCGGCCCCTCAGAAACCCAACGGTCATCCAGATGATCATCGTCACCATCGGCCTGTCAATCCTTATTCGTGAATTTGCGCTGCACATCTGGGATGAGAAAGTACATTCGCTCCCTTATTTTACCGGCAATGAGATCTCCTCCATCAGGGTTTTCGGCGCTTACCTCTCACCCCAAGTCCTCTGGGTTCTGGGAATCTGCGCCTTCTTGGTTATCGGGCTTGGCCTCTTCTTCGCGCACACCGCGGCGGGCCGCGCCATGCGGGCCTGCTCCGCGGACAGCATTGGGGCGACGCTCTGCGGTATCAACACCCGCAACATGGTGACCATGTCATTCATGATCAGCGCCTCGATCGGCGCGCTTGCGGGCTGCGTTGTATCGCCCATCACGCAGACGACGTATGATTGCGGTATGCCGCTCGCCGTCAAGGGATTTACCGTTGCAATTATCGGCGGGCTTGGCAACAGCACTGGCGCCGTCGCCGCCGGGCTTCTGCTCGGCATCGTCGAAGCATTCTGCGTCGCTGTCATGCCCATGGCCTACCGGGATGTCGTCGTCATTGCCATCCTCCTCATGGCGCTCTCCTTTAAGCCCTCGGGCCTTTTCGGAAACTCGGCGTCGCACGCCTTGAAGGAGTT